>JBGTLE010000243.1:0-1500 GCA_041744295.1 Pyrinomonadaceae bacterium
CAAACTCCGCATCGAGACTCTTCCGCGTGCCGTGATCGCTCAGATACCAAACTTCAAAAGGCACGCTGCCATCTTTAGCAAGCGCTTGCCAGAGTGGGACCTGATACTGAATCGGGTGAGTAGTAAGAATGGCCAGCATCAAACTGACTCGTTAAGTATCTGTTGCCAGCGATCGCCATAGCTGTCCCAGGAAAAGTTCTCCGCGCGACGACGCGCGGCGACGGACATGTCGGCGAGTTGATTTGGGTGGTCAACAAAAAACTGCATTGATCCCCGGAGAGCTTCGAGGTCCCCGGATGGAATTATGAAGCCCTCGACCCCTTCATCAATGAGGTCGGGGCCGGCCGTAGCTTCAGTTGTTATGATGGGCATCCCACTCGCCAACGCCTCGAGCAACACGAGCGCGAAGCCCTCACAATAACTGGGAAACACGAGTACATCGCACTGCCTTAATAGATTCGGTAGATCCTCAAACGGCCACTTGCCAAGCACTTTGAGTCCGGGCAGCTCCGGAATCAGGGTCCGCTCTTTTGAAGTAGTAGGACCAACAACCCAAAGTTCAGAATCTTTCAAACCGAGCGAGCGCCAGGCCTCAAGCAGCAGCGGCACACCTTTGCGCGCGGAAACTGAACCCAGGAAAAGAAACCGCAAGGCCCCGCGTGAACGCGGCTCCGACGGCGGATGAAAAGATTTCAGATCCACACCGTACGGATTGAGCAGAATCTTTTCCGGGGCCACGCCCTGCGACACCAGAGTTCGTTTTGTGTAGGAACTGGCTACCACGATCCTCGTTGCTAACTTGTGCTCCAGATTCTCACTGGCCAGAACTTCAGGCAGGCGCTTTTCCAGGGTGGTGGCCCAGTCGGGAAAACGTCGTGCGACCTCCTCCGCAGCAGCCTCGTTCGCTAGAGGATGCGCGATGCTCTGGTCGAGAAAGAATGGTTTGCCTTGGCGCACTGTTTTGTCGGCGATGATCCAGGACGAAGTGTCATATCCAATAACGGCGGCGGCGTTGGCGATGGATTTGTTTGGAATGCCCTCTTGAAACTTCTGGTTTCGCAGGTGGAGAACTTGCTGGGGCGAACCACCATTGCGCAGACCTCGAATCGCTTTCCACTCCAATAGCGGCATGGTCCGCAACCGCTCGTCGGGTACGCCAGCGATGATGCGATTGGCGATCTTCTTACGCTGTGCAGCCGGTAAGAGGGTTTCGACCAGGCGCGTGGACCACGTGTCCCTGGCCACGGCAAAGCCGGTCCAGAACTCATAGAGCGCATCGTGACGAACTAGTTGTCTCGCCGTCTGATGTGAATATTGTGTTCCGGGATGCGCTAGCAGAACCATATGAGACATTTGTGGGAGCGCGGACGGCCTCGTCCGCATCAAGCTACGCCTCCGAATTCCTTGAGAGAAACTTCCAACCGAAACCGATCTGGTGCGACGGCCCTCTTTACTGAATTAAAGTAGTGGCATTCCACGTTGAGCGGACGGGGCCGTCCG
>JBGTLE010000244.1:0-4419 GCA_041744295.1 Pyrinomonadaceae bacterium
GCACTTGATCAAACAAACCACACTAGCCTCCCCCACCGAAACCAACGGCATCGGTCTGCATACTGCGGTCCCCGTCAACGTGCGTTTGGTTCCCGCCCCGCCTGATACCGGATACGTTTTTCGCCGTACCGATCTGGGCGGCTTCGAAATTCCCGCAACTGTGGAATCGGTCGCGCATTGTGGCTACGCAACGACGCTCATGCGAACGGGCGTGATGCTATCAACTGTTGAGCACCTGCTGTCGGCCCTTCGTGGACTTGGTGTCGACAATGTTTACATCGAGGTGGACAACCTGGAGATACCGATTCTGGACGGCTCGGCGGAAGTGTTCGCTGAGATGATCGAAGGAGCGGGCATAGTTGAACAGCCGCTGGCCCGTCGGGCGCTGCTGGTCCGCGAGAAGGTTTCATTCGAGCAGGGTAACCGGCGGATCAGCGTCGAGCCTGCCGACAACTATCAGATCGACTGCTTGATCGACTTCCCTCACCCGATGATTGGCGTCCAACAATTCTCGGTGGAGTTGAACAACGGCTCGTTCAGTCGCGAAATTGCGGCTGCGAGGACTTTTGGTTTTACAGACGAGATCCAAGCGCTGCAAAAAGCAAACTTGATTCGCGGCGGTTCGCTCGATAATGCCATCGTCCTAACTCCCGACGGCATGTTGAATAAAACTGGATTAAGATTTCGCGACGAGTTTGTGAGGCATAAGATTCTCGACATCATCGGCGATCTGGCGCTACTGGGTATGCCGATTCTTGGGCGAGTAGTTGCGGAACGAAGTGGTCATGTGATGCACACCGGACTGATGTCGAAGCTCTTGCGGGTGCGCTCGGCGTGGGACATTGTGGACATGCCCGCGCGGAGTGGTGTGGCGAGTTTAAGTGTCGCGTAAACGAAATATCCACAGATTACACTGATGACCGAGCAATAGCTGTTAGCTGCTGGTAGATCTTTGGGGGCATAAGGTGATGTGTTATTTCGATGCCGAGTCCCGAAAGTTGACTCTGAATCGCGGCCGTAGTTCAACACTAACATCCAGCCACCAGCAGCTAGCATCTAGCATCTATTGCTCGGTCATCTGTGGATTAGCTTTCTATAACCCGCTGCGCACAATGTCGTGCAACCTAATCAACCCCACACAATTCCTATCCTTATCAACCACCGGCAATACTGAGATTTGTGAAGGTCGATCTTCCATCAGTCGCAACGCATCGTAAGCAAGGATTTCCGGCGCCGCTACAACCGGATTGCGCGTCATGATCTCGTCGCCTGTTAGAGTCTCGAGCGCCGCGTGATCCAGTCGCTGAATCGCACGTCTTAAATCGCCGTCGGTGATCACTCCGGCCAGACGGCCCTGGGCATCCACCACATTCACAGCGCCCAGACCACCGTCGCTGATGGCGCGAACAACTTCGACCCAGATCGAACCGGCTGATATCGTAGGGTTTCTCGCACCGCCGTGCATCAAATCAGCAACCTTCAGCGTCAGACGCTTTCCTAAACGACCCGCCGGGTGATTAACAGCAAAATCATCCAGGGTCAAACCTTTCACTTTCATCAAAGTCATCGCAAGAGCGTCACCGATAGCAAGCGCTACCGTGGTGCTGGTTGTCGGCGCCAGGTTCAGCGGACAAGCTTCCTGGTCCACCGAAGCATCCAACACGGCAGCGGCTGTATGTGCTAGGGTCGAATTCAAGTTACCCACTATCGCGACAATCGGTACCTGCCTGTTCTTAAGATATGGCAACATCGCAAGCAGCTCGTCTGTCTCGCCGCTGTTACTCAAAACGATCACCACGTCTTCGGAGTTCAGAATACCCAAGCCACCGTGAAGCGCGTCAGACGGATGAATTTGTAACGCGGCTGTGCCCGTGCTCGTCATCGTCGCGGCAATCTTCTGAGCGATGATTCCCGACTTGCCGACACCAAAGATGACGATCTTGCCGCGACACTCAGTCAGGAGACGAATCACTGTTTCTACTTGATTCTGATCCAGGCGCGTGGCCGTTCGGGCAATGGCATCGGCTTCGAGGTGCAGCAGATCGACGACGTGCGAGAAATAGTTTTCGCTGCTCATTAGTGGCCCTTTGATATACGACAAAGCCGTCTCATGGCAAGTCGACCGGCAAATCAGAACCGCAAGCGGCCGCGACCGGGCTGGCAGCGAAATTCACGTTACTTATTAAGGGCATGCTCTGAGATTCGCTTCTGGTAAGGTGCTCTTTGGCAATGGACCCGGTCGCTGTCGCTTGCGGTTCTGATTACCCTTCATTATTGCTCGCGGTTCTAATTGGGTTTTTCAAGCAGTTAACATCCAGTTTACTTAAAGTTCATATTGCGTTCATCTGAGTCTGTGGGCTATATTGCGCACGCTCTCGAAGGCAACTCAGTCACTGGAGCCAACACTCTACATGGGTCTTTTAAGTTTTCTGCCGAAGGAAGATCAATACTTCGATCTCTTCGCCCAAATGACGCGGTACATCTCCGACGCTGCGCGCGAGCTGAAAGAGATGATGGCGGATAAGGATCATGACTATGAAGAGTACGCGCGCCGCATCAAGGGACTGGAGCACGCCTGCGACGAGTTGACGCACACGATCTCAACCAAGCTCAACAAGTCCTTTATCACCCCTTTCGATCGCGAAGATATCTACACGATGTCCGCCGCCTTGGACGATGTAGTCGACTTAATTGACGACGCGGCTATGGCGATCATCATTTTCGATGTTAAGGAGATGACTGACTATGCACGCCAATTCGCGGGCGTTATTGAGCGCATGGCAGTGCAGCTTCAGGAGATTGTTTCCACGCTGAAACGGCCCGTGAATGTCACGCAACGGCTGGTGGAAATACATCGGCTGGAGAATGAGGGCGATGACATCTACCATGCGGCGATTGCTGATCTGTTTCACGACGCCCACGATCCGATGACCGTGATCAAGTGGAAGGAAGTTTACTAGAAGCTGGAAGCCGCTGTGGATCGTTGTGAGAACGTAGCGAATATTATCGAGAGCGTAATCATCAAGCATACGTAGCCCGAAAGTGACAAGTGACAAGTCAGAATAAAGCCTCTCACCTCTTACTTGTCACTTGTCACTTGTCACCTGTTACTCGTCACTCCTTAACCACTCCCTATGACTACCACCTTCGCATTCGTCCTGGTCCTGGTCGCGCTCGCCCTCATTTTTGATTACATAAACGGATTCCACGACGCCGCAAATTCGATCGCGACCGTGGTATCCACGCGTGTGCTTTCACCCGCTATGGCCGTCGCATGGGCTGCTTTCTTCAACTTCGCCGCTTTCGCGGTCTTTGGCACCCGCGTCGCAAAAGCGATTGGCGACGGGGTGCGCATGGACCTCATCGCGGCTGATCTGCGGCTGTACGTCTTGTTGGCAGCATTGTTAGGTGCGATTGTCTGGAACCTGATCACCTGGTATCTCGGCCTGCCAACTTCCAGCTCACACGCACTGTTGGGCGGATACGCCGGCGCAGGAATTGCCGCATACGGTGGAGTGCGGGGCTTGCTGAAAGGTGACGTTTGGTTCCGCGTAATCGAGTTCATCATCCTCTCCCCGCTCATCGGAATGTTTCTCGGACTGACTCTAATGATTGGCGTCCATTGGATCTTCAGGAAGACCACTCCGCGTAAAGTAGACAAGTTTTTCCGCCGAGGGCAGCTCTTTTCCGCCGCAGCCTTCTCACTCGGCCATGGTGGCAACGATGCTCAGAAGACAATGGGCATCATCACCGCTGTGCTGGCCGCTGGTGGGATTCTCTCGTATGGACCAAATGGAACAATACCGGCGATTCCGCTTTGGGTGGTGTTGACTGCTCACGCGGCAATTGGACTGGGCACGCTCTCGGGTGGCTGGCGCATCGTGCACACGATGGGTTCGAAGATAACGAAGCTCAGGCCCATCGGTGGGTTCTGTGCGGAAACCGGCGCGGCACTGACGCTCGCCTATGTGACTTTGACTGGCATTCCGGTTTCAACTACTCACACGATTACCGGGGCAATAGTAGGCGTTGGCGCAACCCGCAGGCTCTCGGCAGTTAAGTGGGGAGTTGCGGGACGGATTGTCTGGGCCTGGATTCTCACGATTCCCGCCGCGGGGCTGGTAGCCGCTATCTCTTTCTGGATAGTCGAGTTCATTCACCAATTCTTCAAGTAGACCCAGGGCGCGCCTGCATGGCTACCTGCGATGTTGACTGAACGTGTTAAGGGCAGCTACAACGTTCACCCGACACCGCGTTACGGTATTGACTTCATTGTGCCCCTTAGGATTCGCAGGAAACCCAGAATCAATGCGTGTCGAACCGTTATTGGCACGCGCGTGGCCCGGTATGCTATCTTTTCTCACCCCGACTCAAATTGCCCGCGTAGCTCAGTGGATTAGAGCGTTCGCCTCCGGAGCG
>JBGTLE010000245.1:0-6214 GCA_041744295.1 Pyrinomonadaceae bacterium
GGGAGCTCGGCAACGGTCTGGACTTCGGAGTTCGTCATTCTTCAAAGCGACTCCGCTTCGAAGCTAACGGCTTCTATTATCGCATTAAGGATTTCGTTTTCCTGGCGCCCACCGGAGAGTTTGACGAAGAAGAGGACCTGATAATCGCTGAGTACCGGCAAGGAAATTCGCGCTATGCGGGGACCGAAGCCAAGGTTGATATTGGATTACATCCCAACATCTGGCTCAATCTGGGGGCAGACTATGTTAATGCCGAACTCGTTTCGACCGGCGCCCCTCTGCCGCGTATTCCACCTCTGCGAGGCAAAGTCGGATTGGAATTCAGATACAAAGGCTTGCTGCTGAATCCCGAAATGGTGATGGCTCAGGACCAGACCAGGCTTTTTCCGAAAGAGACCAGGACTGCCGGCTATACCACTCTTGGTTTGTCCGGTTCCTACCTGATTGCGCGACAACACGCTGCTCACATCATCTCTTTCAATGCATTCAACCTCGGTGACCGGCTCTATCGCAACCACCTATCCTTTATCAAGGAGTTCGCTCCCGAGATGGGTCGCGGGCTGCGAGTCACTTACACGCTCCGATTTTTCTAGTGCGATATAATCCACCAAACCACACGAAGCTACACGAAACATCACGAAGCAAGAAGCAGAAGGCCCGCCTGGATTGGCGGGCTTCTGTTTTGGACTAGCGCTTGCCCGGTTAAAGTCTCTTCAGTCCCTTGTCGACGAGTCGTCGCTCGCCTTTTGAAATTCGGCTCGGCGCCCTTCGTTTGACGTATTCAGTACGCCGTTCAAGAACTGATTAGCGTGTTGTTTCGTGGATCGCTCACTGCTTCTATTGTGGCTCACCACTTTTCAGTATATGAAAACAGCGAAATTTGCAGTGCGGCGGCAAGGCTTTGGCGACGGCCTCCGACTTCGAATTTATTGGTGATCTCTTAAGCATCAGATCAGCTATCCAGCTGCGGCGGTAAAGTTCGAGTGATCAGTTGCGAGGGTGGCTAATGTAGTTTTATTGAGATCGGACGTGCAAGCACTGAGATGTGGAGTCCCCGAAGGGACGGAATGTTTATAGACCTGGCCCGAAGATTTGTCGCCAGCTCCAGAGGAGCGAAATGTTCTTACGGATGATGGCGCAAGCCAGATATTTTCTCCTTCGGAGCTTCGAAATCCTTTGGTACTAACGGTCTATGAACCTGGCGTCCCTACGGGACTGGGAAGCAGGGGACTCGCATGCAGTCACTTCTCAAATATGACGAAGTCTCATTTGAAACCGTTCGTAAATTCCTCCATTAGCCTGATCGGGAAAGAACGAATCACAGTCACTAAAAGAAGGCTTCGAGTCACTTCGTTGACAGGGGCTCACCGGGCCCGTAAAATACAGCCTTCGTCGCCCTTCGACGCTTTAGTTTCAAACATCGAGGAAGCCAACGTGAGTGTAGTTAAAATCATCGTTATCACGGTTCTGATAATTCTGAGCATTCTGCTTTTTGGGCGCCACTTCATATAGCTCGGGCTGGCTGCAATGCTACTGCCCGCCACAACTCGCAATAAAAACCAGTCAAATCAAGGTGCGGTTTGTTTACCATCGCTATCGATACGCAAAGCTCTGGTTCTCTTCTTCTGTACCGTCATTACAATCGCCGCCTTACTTCCGGTTAAGTCACTAGCCCAGGACACTTTTGAGAACGACGACGTAATAAGTGTCAGCACTGATCTTCTCCTCTTCCCCATCCGCATCAGAGATAAACGGGGACAGGCCGTGAGAGGATTGCAGCAAAGCGACCTGGCGCTGAAGGACAAGGACCAGGTTACTGCCGGTTTGTATTTCGCTCCGGGCACTGACCGGGTGGCGATGGTTTTCGCACTCGACCAATCCGGCAGTCTGCGCGAAATTATTTCGCAGCAGCGCGACGCTGCGGTCGCTTTGTTCGGCCGATTTAGTGACAGGTCGAGCATTGCTGTTTTGCGTTTCGCGGAAGCTCCTTCGGTCGTCGCACCTTTTGGCCGCGACTCGTCCGCAGTGCGCGAGGCGTTTAGCTTTGCAGCGGGCACTAACCGGCGCACGGCTATATTCGACGCAGCAGCAAAGGCGCTCCAGATGTTTGACGACCTTCCCCAGGTGCGGGCTGAGCGTCATATCGTTGTTCTGATTAGCGACGGCCTCGACAATGCAAGTCAAACCAAAGCCAGTGCGGTGATCGATGCGGCGCTCAAGAAACGCGTTTCTTTTTACGTAATCCACCTGCCGCTATTTGCCCCGCGCGCGGGACGACTTAGTGTGCGCTCACCCTCCAGGGGCTTTCGCGAACTGGCCCAGCAAACCGGAGGCAAGTATTTTTTGGTCGGAGATGAGGACGACGCGCTTATACTGGAGAGGACCAATGATCTGACGCCCATCTTTCAGGCAATTGAAGAGGATCTTAGAAGCCAGTATCTGCTTGGATTTTATATTAGTGAAACTGCGCGCGATGGGCGCCGGCATCGTTTCTCGCTTAGTCTGGTGCCGCCCGGTGTCGAATACTCAGTAGGACGATTTGGTTATTCGCGCACGCATGATTTTTTCGTGAATCTACCGAGCAAGGTTACCAACGCTCCCAAATGACGCAGAGAGTACTGAGCCAGGTCGATTCCTTGGCATAGAAATGAGCCTACCTGAAAAAAACGAACATGGGTTGCGAAGGATTCACCGCGCACTCATTAGTGTTTCCGACAAGACCGGCATTGTGGACTTCGCGCGTGAGTTGAAGCGCTACGATGTGGAGATAATCAGCACTGGGGGTACGGCTAAAGCTCTGAGGGAGGCCGGAATCGAGGTGCGAGACGTTGCGGACATAACCGGCTTTCCTGAAATGATGGACGGACGCGTAAAGACACTTCATCCGAACATTCACGGAGGGTTACTTGGAGTCCGCAACGATCCGGAGCATTTAGCTGCCATGAAGAAGCAAGGGATCGAGCCTATCGACCTAGTCGTGATCAATCTCTATCCGTTTCAACAAACTATAGTCAGGCCGGGCGTGCGATTAGAGGAAGCGATCGAACAGATTGATATCGGTGGGCCGGCGATGATTCGCTCAGCGGCGAAAAATTTCGAGAGCGTCGCGGTCGTTGTTTCACCCGAAGCACACCAAGACTTGTTAGAAGAATTGCATCGCACGGGCGGGGCGCTGTCTCTTACCACGCGTAGCACCCTGGCCTGGAAGGCGTTTCAGCGCACGTCCGAGTACGATTCCTTTGTTTATCAGTACCTCGCCGCTCGGGTCACACCGGAGAATATCCAGCCGATGTACGAAGCTTGCGTGGAAGAGGTAATTGCCGAGACGACTCCACACAACGCCCTCTGGCCAATGTTGAAGCTAAAACTGAAAAAACTTTCTGACTTGCGTTACGGTGAAAACCCGCATCAGTTTGCGGCGCTCTACGATTCGGGCGACAAAGTCGGTATAGCAAAGGCCCAGTTGCTCTCTGGCAAAGAGATGTCTTTCAACAACTACGTTGATGCAGAGGCGGGCTGGCAGTTAGTTTCTGATTTCGCAAATACGACCTGCGCGATTATAAAACATACAAACCCGGCTGGCGTCGGATATGGAACCAAGGTCGAAGAAGCGTACCGGAAAGCTCTAGCTACCGATCCGCTATCGGCTTTTGGGGGAATCGTCGCCTTTAATCGAACGGTGGACGAGGACGCCGCCAAGGCGGTGACGGAGATCTTTACAGAAGTGATAATCGCGCCTGAGTACACTACAAGCGCCACTAGTATTTTGCGCGCCAAGAAAAATCTCCGGGTCTTACGTACCGCGACTGTGAGCACTGTGGATCAGCTTGAATTTCGGCAGATCAGCGGTGGCATGCTCGTGCAGACTCGGGATGCTCACAAGTTAGCCAACGATGAACTGAAGATTGTGAGTAAGCGGCGGCCAACTGAGGAAGAGATTCAGGCGCTGCTTTTCGCCTGGACGGTCTGCAAACACACCAAGTCGAATGCGATAGTCTATGCTCGTGACGGGCAGACCGTCGGAGTCGGGGCTGGCCAGATGTCTCGAGTCGATTCAGTAAAGATTGGGGCTATACGTGCTCAACTTCCCTTGCAGGGTTCAGTGCTCGCGTCGGATGCGTTCTTTCCCTTTCGTGATGGAATTGACGAAGCAGCGAAACACGGGATCACTGCCGTGATTCAGCCGGGCGGGTCCAAGAGAGATGAGGAAGTGATAGCGGCAGCCAACGAGCACGGCCTGGCAATGGTGTTCACCGGAGTTCGTCATTTCAAGCACTGACACTACACCAGAGAACAGAGGAGAGAGCCATGCGTCTAAAAACAATTATGAAAGGTGGATTGATTGCCTGCATTTTACTGTCACTCAACGTCAACCTTCTCGCTCAAGGAGGCGGTCGCCTTGGTACTCCGTCCGGCAAAACCCAGCGCGTTCGGTTCGCGCGCGGTCGCACGACCGCAGTCCTGAAAGGAGCCGTCGTTCGTGGTACGCAGGACCGGTACATCCTTGGGGCTCGTGTAGGCCAGACCATGATCGTGCACGTCACCTCGCGTGAGAAAAACGCAGTCTTCACGATTCTCGGGCCCGATGCCACTGCGCTTGAGGGCACTGACGAAGGACTCGATGCGACCGATTGGAGCGGTGAACTGCCACTCTCGGGTGATTACTCGATCTGGGTTTCACCCACGCGGGGCAACGCTACCTACACTTTGGAAGTAACTATTCGTTAGCCTCTATTTACGTCTTGCTTCGGTAGCGGCGCTTGAACCATACTGCGATCATTAACTGCGCTTTTTTGCTGAGGAAACATGGCTGACCCAGATTCAGAACTCGAAGGGACGGAGTTTGTGCGTTGCCGTTACTGCGGACAGCGCAACCAGACGAAACCGGGAACCAGTGAGGCCCGCTGCGGGCGTTGCCGGCTTCTACTATCCGATGAGCCGCACAAGAAGTTTGCCAACCTGCATAAAGAGCAATACATTCACCCGGCCGATAGACGCGCCCTCGCCGCGCTGAAAGCCATTCCGGGAATTGATTCCGCCCTAAAGAAACTTCTGGTCGTCACCGGTGAATCGGCTATTCGAGTCATCTTCACAGCTAGTGCCGTCAAAGTGACGCCCGAGCAATGTCCTGACCTTCATGCCAAACTGACGATTGCCTGCAAAACCCTCGGCGTCGAAACTCCAGACCTCTTTGTGCAACAGAATCCAGTGGCCAACGCCTTTACCGGCGGGGTCGAGCGACCCGTGATTGTGCTCTACTCACAGCTCATCGAGCGCTTAACCGATGAGGAGGTCCTGGCGGTTGTCGCTCACGAAGTCGGTCACATCCACGCTGAACATGTTCTCTATCTTACCGCTGCACGCTTAATCGAATATTTGGCCAAGACCGCCGTCCTGGCATCGCCCCTGACAGCGATCGTCAAAGAGCTGTTGACTCTCACCATGCGGACGGCACTGCTTGCATGGGCCCGACGCGCCGAGCTCTCCTGTGATCGCGCGGCGCTGCTCGTTACCCAGGACGCACACGTGATCGGCCGGGCAATGATGAAACTTGCCGGCGGAACCTACGCCTCCAAGGTGGACTATGAGCTGTTCCTCGCTCAAGCCCGCGACTTCGAGAAGAACTACGATGCCAAAGCTCTCGACCGCTTTTGGGCCGACGTAATTACCGCCGGTCTTAGCCATCCATTTCCGGTCTGGCGCGTGTCTGAGATTTTGAAATGGGTGGAAAGCGGTGAATACAAGCAACTCCTGACTGGTAAGCCGGAAAGCGAAGCGGCGTAATAAGTCCAAAGTCCAACCTCCAATGTCCAAATTTAATTAGGACTCGGGGACCTTGGACTTGGGACAATTGAAACTATGTTACAAAACAAATTTGGAATCATCTTTGGTGTGGCAAACAAACGCTCGATTGCTTGGGCGACTGCCCTTTCGTTACACGGAGCCGGTGCGCGACTCGCGTTTGCTTATCAAGGCGAGCGCCTCAAAGAGAATGTTGAAGCGCTCACGCGTGACGTCATGCCTGACTCGCTGATTTTACCCTGCGACGTGACGAAGCAGGTTGAAGTAGACGAGACCTTTCGGCGAGTGGGCCAAGAATTTGGCCAGCTCGATTTTTTAATTCATAGCATCGCCTATGCGCCGAAAGAAGCACTTGAAGGTGAATATCTTGATACCAGCCGCGATGCCTTCATCACCGCGCTGGAAATCAGTG
>JBGTLE010000246.1:0-23461 GCA_041744295.1 Pyrinomonadaceae bacterium
TAAGTACAAAGCACTAAGTACAAAGCACTAAGTACAAAGCACTAAGTACAAAGCACTAAGTACAAAGCACTAAGTACAAAGCACTAAGTACAAAGAACAAGTACAAAGCACTAAGCCTCGTTCTGCTATAGCTGAAGTAAAACCTCAACTCGGCCGGTTGCTGTGCCAAACCTTCGCTTTCGATCCCTTCTTCCTTCGCTTAACTCCGCTGCGTGGTGGAATCTTCTTCGGATCGCCCGTCGCAGCCTTCTTCACGTTTCCACCTTCGTCCTCGGCGATTTCTGCGAGCGTGCGGCGCGTCAGAATCGATGCCGGTGCGAGTTCGGTTACTTCTTCTTCGGTCGTGTAGTAATCGCGGTGTTTGAGCAGAAGCCACTGACGCCCCCTGGTTCGTACGAGCGCCCAGGAACCCTTCAGCTTCTTGCCGTTAAGGGAAAACTTTAACTCGCCCTTACGCAGCGCGGCTGCAAGGCTCTCAGTTCCCTCGGGTTTGTAAGTTCCGTAGTCCCACACCATCACGGTGCCGCCGCCGTATTCACCTTCCGGAATCACGCCTTCGAACTTTGCATAATCCACCGGATGATCTTCGACCTCCATGGCGAGTCGCTTCACCTTTGGATCAAGCGACGGGCCCTTAGGTACTGCCCATGATTTCAAAACGCCATCGGCCTCGAGTCTGAAGTCGTAGTGAAGTTGCGTCGCCCGATGCTTTTGAATGACGAACATGCGACCCGATCTGGTTCGCTTCTTTTCGGGGCCGGGTTCGGGAGTCTTATCGAAGCTGCGCTTCTTCTCATATTCAGTTAGTGCCATTGATCGCCTCGAAGGATATTCAGTCCGCGAATGCGGCTAGTGACTTCTGGGAAATGAAGTCAGTACCACCGCGCGGTAGAGACTGTGCGAAAACTAAAACGGAGTGGCATGAAGTCAGTACCGCAACGCAGTAGCGTCGGATCCGGCTCACCGCATCTCAACTCGTGGTGATTTTAGAATCGCTCAGTACATCCCATTGACCCGTAGATTCGTGGTTGGAATAGTAGACTCGACGCTACTGCGTTGCGGTACTGACTCATGTCCACTCGCTGCTGGTCGTACTGCCTCGTCATTAAAGCACTACCCAACAGCAACCTCGGTCAGCTCATTCGTGGGGGAGGTGTCGAACAATTCAGCTTGCACCGGATCCAAGCCGAGCACCTCACGAACACGACCGAAGCTTCGGCGATGAATCGGCAGAGCGCCCAGCTCCTTTAACGCCCGGCAATGTTCAGGTGTGGGATAACCTTTGTGCGATGCGAAGCCATAGCCGGAATACTGTTGATCCATCTCGTGCATGTGGGCATCCCTGGTTGTTTTCGCGATGATTGACGAAGCCGCGATACTTGCCGAGAGGGCATCACCGCGGATTATTCCGCGCTGAGGAGCCGTGCAATTAGGAATCTTCCGCGCATCAACGAGCACAAAATCCGGCGTACAACTCAAACCTTGAAAGGCACGCTGCATAGCGAGCAGCCCTGCATGGTAGATATTGATCTTGTCGATCTCTTCCACTTCGGCGAACCCCACCGACCAGCAAATCGCGTCGGCTTTGATTTGCTCGCCAAGTTCCTGACGTCTGGCTTCATCCAGAATCTTCTTGGAATCGTTAAGGCCGCGCAGCTTGTAGTTTCGCGGCAGGATCACGGCCCCAGCGACAACCGGCCCGGCAAGCGGCGCCATCCCGGCTTCGTCAACACCGGCAATCAAATTGTAGCCCTGCGACCAAAGTTCAATCTCGAACCGAAGCAACGAGTGTAAGCGCTGTCCTTCCGAACGGTTGCTGCGGTACCGGCTGCGAATGAGTTTTGCGAGATGTTTGGCGCCCTGGCGGCTGTCCTGCTCCAAGGCTTCAAGTAAACCTTTAGGTACAGCCCGACCGCGTTCGATAAAGATCGTCCGTAGTTCAGGAATAGATTTGCTGAGAAGTTGCTCGAGCGAAGGCATTAGTTCTGAATTCCAGGGATAAAGTGTCCGTAAGCTAAAGTGTGCGTAAGATAGCACAGCTCTTTTGCGGTTCGAAAAAATGGAAAACAGAAAACAGAACACCGAAGACAGAAGACAGAAAAAGGAGTGTGGAAGTTTAATCAGACCTTCTTGGCGCTTTGCATCGCAAATGCCTCGGCATTAGTATCGCGTAGATTATCCGCTGGTGCGTAAGGGGATCATGTGTCAGCCGTCGCAGAAAAAACTCACGAACTGAACTTTCGACTGCTCGGCATCCTTCCGCTCATCTTCTTTCTCGCGCAAGCCACACATTACTGGCTTCTCCCTGATCCCGGCGAAATCAGTCATATGTTTTGGCCCTGCAACATCGGCAACCTTCTGTTGGCCATTGGACTCTTTACGAATCGTGCACCGCTGATTCGAGTGGCGGCCCTCTGGATGATTCCCGGGCTGGTGGTTTGGTTTGTCTACGTGGTACTGGCGTGGGGAATTTTTCTGACTTCCACCCTGGTGCATGTCGGCGGAGTGACCGTGGCGATCATCGCCGTGCGAAGTGTGGGAATGGACCGCGACTCATGGCTCTATGCTTTTGGAGGTTACCTGTTGCTCCAACTACTTTCGCGACTGATAACTCCACCCGCCCTTAATGTAAATCTCGCGCACAGCGTCTATGCGGGCTGGCAATCCACCTTCAATGCGTACTGGAAATTTTGGATGGTCATTACCCTTGCCACTGTGGCAATTCTCTTTGGATTAGGGATGCTGATGTGGAAGATTTGGCCAGCACCGCGCTCGGAAGTCGCCCTAATCGAAGAGCCGGGTGTTAGCTGATTCAGCCTTCGCGAAAGACCTAAATGGGATCCCACGTTCGCTGCTCTCCCGGCGCCAATAAGATGAGCAATTAGATCGCACAACTCGGATGTCCGGGAAGGGTTGGTGAGATACCCTTGCGCGCCTGAATCAATTGCCAGTTCTTTATCGACTTCATACGCGGCTGCGGAATAGAAGAGAATAGGTGTTGCGTGATCAAATTCTCTAAGCCGTTTACAAAGGTCCACCCCCGAGCCGTTTGGTAACCACGAGTCCAAGAGATAAAGATCGTTTTGCGCTCCCCGCGCCTTCGATAGTTCCACTAGATACGACCTCACCCAGAATTGCTAGATTTGTGTAGGGGCGCCACTCCGTTGCCGCCCTCAATGTATTTATAGATAACAGACAATAACAGACAAAAAAAGAACCGTAGTAAAACCCGAACCCGAAGGAACGTTTTCTACTACGGTTCCCCCTTGTTATCCGGCGCTAATCTAACCAGCAGTCTCCTCGACTGTCTGTACGATCAGGTACTAAGCAGAATCTTTGGCCAGTGGGGGTTGTGGTGTATAATCTCGCCGTTGAATACGCCCCTTTTCCTCCTGTGGGTGTAGTTGAGCGCGGTGAGTCGTAGTGGGCTCGCCGCGCTTTTTTGTTTGATCTCGGCTGTTTCGCTGTCCGATATTATTTCGCTTGAAGTGCTCACTAAGTTGTCGGACACGGGATTTTCCATTCGACTTCAGGGTGAGCCGGAAAACTTCCGTCGCAATACGGGCGCAGGCGGTTGCGCGGCTGCGTTTTCGTGTCCGCCAGCGGGGTTGAAAACGTAACTGTCGCGGGCTCGCACTGCCAAATTTGGCTGATTCACACGCACGCGAATTTGCCGGCGTTCCCCAGCCTGGGCCGGGTTCTTCGGATAGAAGCCGAGGCTGTATTGACGGCGTAATTCCTCTGCGATGTTCGCAAAGGCAGCGGCCAGGTTTTGAGTGGTCTCTGCCTGATACTGGCGCGCGCCTGTCCGCTCAGCGAGTTCCCTGAGATATTGGCTTGCGCGCTCATAATCGTTGCGACCGAGGCCGCCGCCACCGCCACCGCCTCGACGGCCACCTCCACGACGGCCGCCGCTCCCCATGCCGCTGAGTATCTGCGCCAAAATTTCTATTGGTGACGGCGCGCGTCGTCCGCTGCCCGGCCACGAGCCTCCCCCGCCGCCATTCACGTCCATGAACGTGTCGTACTGGATTGGATAAACCAGCGCATCAAGTTCTTCCGCATCTCTCAGGTTATCTTCGTAGGAAGAGTTCCGGCTGGTCGTGTCCACGCCGTCAGTGAAAAGAACTACGGCTTTGCGGCCAGAGATGCGGTTTAGCCGTTGGTTTATCACCAAGTCAACCGCGTCATACAGCCGAGTGCCTTCGCCGGTCTCAGTTTGACGGATTGCGTCTCGCAGGCGCGCGCGATTATTCGTGAACTCGCTCAGCACTCTCACGCGATCGTCGAACGAAACGACCATCACTTGATCGTCCGGTCGCAACTGGCCAACAAAGCTGATCGCAGCGTCCTGGATCTCGTCCAGGCGGAATCGGGTCGAACCGCTGGTGTCCATCATGAGGACAAGCGAGAACGGCTTATCGACCGACGAGAAATAGGCGACTGCCTGTTCCACCCCTTCTTCCCAAAGACGAAAGTCCTCTTTACGTAAATTTGGAATGTATCTGCCGTCTCGATCCATAACGCTGAGCGGAATGGTTACTAGTGTGGTGTCGACCTTAATCACGTCACCCTCATCGACCTCTTCGGGGGCGTCTTGAGCAGGTGTTTGGGCCGCGCGCTCAGCAGGACGAGTTGGATAATTGTTCCCGCGCAAAATTGGAGCCTGTCCAGCGGAGGGTTGCGTCTGTCCAGCGGAGGGTGATTGCGTTTGAGTCGTTGGAGTCTGATTGCCGACTCGTCGAGGTCGCGTTTGGGCAAATATGGTTGTGAACGAAGAAACGACGAGAGAAAGAAGGGATAAAAGTACTAGAAATTTTTTCATGATAAGGCTCCTGACTAGTGGCGACAGACGCAACCCATTTTGGATGCGCGCTAGTCGAAATGGATGCTTATCAGCCCGGAGGAAACCGGGCTATCGGGAGAGATTGGTGACGAACCGAAAGATACGCTGTATTAGAACAAACAGCAAACAGCAAACAGCAGACAGCAGACAGCAAACAAGCGAACAGCAAACAAGCAAACAAGCAAACAAGCAAACAGCAAAGAGCAAAGAGCCAGCTAATTGGCTGTTCGGTGTCTGCTGTCTGCGGCTTGCTACTTTGCCATCGCGTTCCACAGCAACCGCAGCGTGCCCCACGTCTGACCACGGTGCTGTGGCCGAAAGGCAAACAGCACAATTCGTCCTTTTCCGATCGGTACCTCAGCCATCGCTACCCGGCCGCGTAGCTTCTCTTCGCCCAGTAACCAGCCAGAACGAAGTACATTCTCGCGTGCATAGCGGGCGACGACTCGGACGCTCGGGTCAGTCGCTTCAAAGGCGGAACTGTTTATGAAGTAGGCATCGACACTCGGACTCACACTTTGTGCCATTGGATGTGACCGTTCAACTTCAACAGCCAGGATCGAACCGGGACAGAAAAAATCAGATGACCTTTGTCCTTCGAGCACGTTACGAACAGGCAAACCCCATTGCTTGATGAACAAGTCACATGAGGCATCCAGACAAACGATGGTTCCACCACTCTCTACAAACGTTTTCAAATGACTCACTCCCGCGGGAGTAATTCCACCGGTGAACTCGGCCGGATAACTCCCGGCGATGTTTCCTTCGAGGATCTCTCGCGATCGCTGTGACGGAAAAAGGATGACGTCATAATTTAGTTCGCCTTTCCGTACTTCCACGTCAGCCAGGGTCTTATGAGGAACGTTGAACGTATCAAAGATGAAACGCGTCCAGCCCTCATCCATATTGCCCAGCCAGCTTTTGTAGAGGCCGATTCTGATGGGACTTCGCAGCGGGTTCTTGATAGGTGAAACATCTCCGGCACCGGCACGCAAGCCGAGGTCCTTTCGTACGTCCTCTGCGTTTTGGACTAAGGTCAGTCTCCTTGCCGCGGCAGGTTCCTTGATTTCGATTACGGCGGGCGCGTCGACACCCAACTGCATCGGTAAGGTCCAACCGGCCACATCGTAAGGCCTCTCTGCCTCGCCGAGGGCGTTCAGGCGATTGGGATACAGCTGAGGCTCAAACAGCGCCAGCACGTTCCCTCGCTGCGGCTGTGCCGTGAAGACGATATAGCTACCGGCGGGCACCTCGTGATAACCGGAGGTGTGCGCTATCAGTCGCCGGTATTGCCCGAGTTTTTCGGCCGCTGCGTTTGTTCGTTGCAGAATCTGCGGACCGAAACCGGCATGGAGTTCGCTCTCCAAGCGGTGAACTTCGACGCCCTGTCCCACGAGCACGGCCACCAGTTTTGCCACCTCCTCGTCACGTGCTTGACCGGCAGGAATCAGATAGGCAAGCGGTTCCTCTGGAGATACAGGCGTGTTCACGTTTTGGTTATTGAGTTGAAGAAAAGTCTGCAGGAAATCTCGTCTATATTTGGCCGCCAGCGTCAGAATTGAACGCGACGCGATCATCTCCATGTTCATGATATCGCGCGGCCGCCAATCGCCTCCTGGCCACGGATCAGGAAAATTCGTCGACGGCTCAAGCGCGTTGCGCATACCTCTCGCAGTAGATCTCTCCAGCTGATCTTTCGTCACCTTCGCGGGGCTCATCAACCTAGCGCTGGCAGCTTCGGAAAGAATTCCAATCGAGTTATGGAAATACGGAGCCGAGCGAAATCCGCCGTGCCACCACGTGTCAAAGGTGGAATTCGTAATCACTCCCTTAACGCCGGCGACCTGTAGATCGGTTGCGATCTTCTGCCCCACCAGCCCAACTTGTCGCAACACGAGCGGAGCAATGTTCGGGTTGTGTGGATCGTAAAAAGGCGGAACGAAAAACCTGGCGGCGTTGATACCCTGTTGATGCACGTCGTAGACGATTTGTGGAAACCATTCTTTCCAAAACAGGCGTGTCACCAACCGCGTTTCTTTCAAGTTGAGCATGAACCAATCGCGATTGTTATCGTGACCCGCATAATGGTGATAAAGCTCTGGCGGCGCTTTCCCTTCAAACGGAGTTCCCAGTGTCTTGCGATACCAGTTCGCGACGATATCGATTCCATCAGGGTTCGGTGAGGGAATGAGAAGCAGAATTGTGTTTTCTAAGATCTCTCGTGTCGCCGGATCCTGCGCCTTTGCCAGCTCGTAAGCCAGTTGCATCGACATCTGCGACGCGACGATCTCGGTTGAATGGATCGAACAGGAAATGGCAACTACGACTTTGCCTTCGCCCAAAGCCCGATCACGCTCGACCGAATTCTTTATCAAACGTGGGTCCGCAAGTTTCTGCTGGATGCTCTTGTACCGACTGAGGGCAAGCAGGTTTTCTCTTGAGCTTATGAAGGCAACGATAAGCGGACGCTTCAATGTGGATTGGCCCAGGGTCTGGACTTGCACGCGATCAGACGCCTTGTCCAAACGTGCGAAATAGTCTGTAATCTGACTCCAGTCTGCAATCTTTCGATCCTCACCCGGAGTAAAGCCGAGCACAGAACTCGGCGAAGGCAATCCTGTTCGCGTAGCTGTAGGGGTCCCACGCTGTGAACGAACTGGAAAGAGATTTGAGGCGACAAGCAAAAGAACGAAAGCTAAGCAGGTGCGAAAAAAAGTCCGATGACCAGCCATTCAGAGAATCCCTCTAGTGAATTATTGGAAGCTGTTAAGACGACCCACAGGTCAAGTGGAGCGGAGTCTAACATAGGTAATCGTCGGACCCTGCGGGGCCGAATTCATTACTGGTGGTCACTGTTTGTTGCCGGCGCGTTGCTGGCGATCTTTGGACCACCTTCGATTTCCGCGGCCTGGCTGCTTGGAAAACGGGACCTGGTTTATCCGTGGGCGCTTTTCGGGGCTCGGAATTGGCTGAGACTAAGCGGTGTGAAAGTTCGGGTACTAGGAGCGGAGCACTTGGATCCTGCCCAGCCCTACGTGTTCATCTCGAATCATCGTTCCTATTTGGACACCGCCACCCTCTTTGCATTCACGGGAAGACGCGTGGGACTGCTTGCAAAAAAGGAGCTCTTGAAAGTACCAATTCTCGGAGTTGGGATGGGATACGTAAACGTCATGGCAATCGATCGTTCGAACCGCGAGCGAGCATTGAGAACCACTGAAGAGGCCACGGCCCGAATTAGGTCGGGAATCTCGTTCGGCGTTTTTGCAGAAGGTACTCGCGCCAAGCCCGGAGAGTTTTTGCCCTTTAAGAAGGGCGCTTTCTATATGGCGGCTCAGGCCGGCGTACCGATTGTTCCGGTCGCAATGAAGTACACCGATGAGCTAATGGGAAAG
Organism: Pyrinomonadaceae bacterium; assembly: GCA_041744295.1. GTDB lineage: Bacteria > Acidobacteriota > Blastocatellia > Pyrinomonadales > Pyrinomonadaceae > PSRF01. The sequence continues at coordinate 8,242 of JBGTLE010000246.1, forward strand.
GGAGCCGGAGTGGCCCGTCCGGGCGTCGTGGAAATGGTGTTACTGCCGCCCGTATCGACAAAAGGCGCCACCAAAGACGAGGAGGTGAATCAACTCGTGAAACACGTCCATGCTCTGGTGGCGCGGGAACTGGGCATCACAGAACGCGAGGCCCAAAACTCTACGGCTTCGGGTTAGCTGGAGGCGGCGGAGGTTCCTTCTTTGGATTATCAATCTCGTCAACTTCGAAGATCTTGACGTCAGCGCGTGCCGGAGCAAAGTCGGAATACTTCACTTTGATTCGAATGTGCAGGGTTTCGCCGCTATCAAAAAAGAGCTCATCGTCTGCGTATGAATAGGTTGGAAACCAGAAGCGCCCGTCAATGTGCTCCCGATAAGTTTCGACAACCGGAAACTTGTTGATCTTTGTCTCGGGAACAGCCTTGCCGCGTGTCTTCACAATTTGCAGATCCTGATCGTCGACCCAGACTCGCCCGACAAAGTATCGCTCTTTCGTTTTCTTCGGATCGGGAATCACTTTTGGCGAGACATCAAAAACAAAAAGATTCAGCTCGTCAATTTTCTCTCGGCCCACATATTTGATGTTGTATTCGGGTATCTTTGATGGCTCCAGCGCAAAGGGCTGAATGCCACCAAGGTCTTCCAGATCTTCCGCTGTTACCCCAGCATATGATGGCATTGGAAAGAAGGTTATTTTCTCGTATCGCCTGCCAGAGTCGTCGAAAGTAAATGTCGAGATTCGATGATACTCGCCAGTAATCTGCTGCCCCATCCCAACCGTTTGTACAATCGCATCGCGTTTGAACGAATACAGGTTAAGAGCCTTGCGGAAGACCGTTTCCTTGGTCGTGAAGGCGGCGATTACGCGATCAATCTCGGCTTGAGCCATCGGTACCGATGTAATCGCGTCGTTTTGAGCAGAGGCGACGACCACGAGCGCACAAATCAAAGTGGCAGTGCCCAGCAGAAGTTTTAGCTTATTAATCAGGTTTCGCATCATTAAAAACTTTGAGTGAAAGGCGGTTTGAAAAGTAAGAACCATCTGGATTGGAACAAGCCGTCAGATGCCTGGAGCCGCCGGCATGTTGCCAGAAGGTCGGAGGTGAATTGGTCTCGCTTTTCGGGGCAAAAACCTAACTGCTTTACTGTTGCAAAAAATCCTGCAAATGGTGTAATGTGCCGTGCAGTCAACGCCTTGAGTTTTAATGCTTGTTCCTTGGTACCTCAAAGCTACAGGTTTTCCGGAAATTCATGAACGCCCTTACTTTTTTGGCTGGCAATATTGAAAAAAGGATCTACTCGGTCCTCACATCGGTAACCAGCGGCGGAAATCTCACGAATTCTTCAGCGCGCGAATGGACTGCGGCAACGCAGACGACCCGCGTTGCTATATGGGAATGACGCCAATCAGGTTTTTGGGAGAAAGCCTGGTGTAGGCAGTTACCGATGATGTGCGCGGTGGTTTTGCCGCTCAAATCTGGGCAGGGTGGCATTTACGCCGCCGCGCACACCCCAGCATCCCCGGCCATCCTACGTTACGAAGCAAACTCCACCTTCACCTGACGCGGAATAATTCCTTTTTCAAAACCCTCATTAAGCTGTTTCTGCACCGCTTCGCGGCCCCGTTCGGTGTAATCCAGCGTCAGATCATTAACCCACATCGCCACAAACCGATCCGCAAGTTCAGGTTCCATATCTCGGGCAAACTGCATCGCGTACTGCAACGCATCTTCACGATTGTCCAGCGAGTAGCGAATGCTTTTGTGCAACAGGCGCGAAACTTCGCTGATCAGTTTCGGTCCCAGATCTCTCCTGATTACATTCCCGCCCATCGGCAGCGGCAAACCGGTTCGCTCGTGCCACCACTCGCCCAAATCCAAAACCTTGTGGAGCCCCATTGATTCAAAGAACAACTGGCCCTCGTGAATCAACAGCCCCGCATCACATTCGCCGGCCTGGACCGCGTCTATGATTTTGTCGAACGGTACAACCTCGTATTCAAAGTCGGAGTTAAAGATGCGCAGAGCGAGAAAAGCGCTGGTGAGCGTACCCGGGACGGCGATCTTCAATTTGGAAATATCTTGAGGCAGCTTTGCTTCACTCGCGACGACGATTGGTCCGTAGTTATCTCCAATTGATGCGCCGTGTGGCAGCAGGCAATATTGGTCAGCAATGTACGCATAGGCATGGAAGCTGATAGCGGTCACATCGAATGTCCCCTTCATCGCTTCTTCGTTAAGCGTCTGGATATCTTTGAGGACGTGGCTGAACGAGATCGATCCGGTGTCGAGCTTGTTCGTAGCCAGTCCGTAAAACATGAACGCATCGTCGGAATCCGGCGAGTGAGCAACACTGATTCTGCGTGGTTTGAGTTTGGTTTGCATTAGCTTTTTATTTCAAGAGAACCTGTCGAAACTGCCGGGGTTGCATAGCGCTCAGACGAGGCTGACGCTGCTTCGGTCGACGCGGTTGTACACAGTGTCGCGTTCGACCGCTTCAAAGCCGGAGTCCTCAATCAAAGTTACCAGCTCAGCTTTCGACATCTTCACCTCATTGTTTGCTTCGATCGAGTAGCTCTCAGTCAATTCGCCACCCTCGGTGATCGTCCCGTCGAGATCGTTGGCGCCAAAATGCAAGGCGATCTGCGCGAGGTGTTTCCCCAGCATCACCCAGTACGCCTTGATGTGATCAAAGTTGTCGAGCATCAACCGAGACACTGCCATGGTCTTTAGCGAATCGACACCTGATGGTCCGGGCAGATGTGAGAGCTGCGTGTTGGGCGGATAGAACGCGAGCGGAATAAAGCACTGGAAGCCGTGCGATTCGTCCTGTTGCGCGCGTAAACGAACGAGATGATCTACCCGGTCTTCCACCGATTCGATATGTCCGTAAAGCATGGTTGCGTTCGATCGCAAACCAGCGGCGTGAATTTTTCCCGAAAGCGACAACCAGCGAGCGGCGTCACATTTGTGCGCGCAGATCATCGAGCGAGTTGGTTCTCTGAATATTTCTGCGCCGCCGCCAGGGCACGAATCGAGTCCGGCGGCGATCAACTGCTGAATCACGTCCTCATCTGCCAGCTTGTAGAAATGTGCGAAGTGGTCGAATTCGACCATCGTGAAGGCTTTCAGGTGGAGCTGAGGATACTGTTGCTTAAGTGATGACAGCAGATCAGTGAAATAGCTGAACGGAAGTTTAGTGTTCAGTCCGCCGGTAATGTGCAATTCCGTGGCGCCTTCAGATACCGCTTGTGCTGCAACTTTTAAACTGTCTTGAATGTTGTGTGTATAGGCATCGGGTTGACGAGGCGTGCGATAGAAGCCGCAAAACTTACAGTCCGCGTAGCAAACGTTTGTCGGGTTCAAGTGTCGGTTGACGTTGAAAAACGTCGTGCGGCCGTGCCTGGCGCGCCGAACACTGTCGGCCAAACGCCCGAGTGCCGGCAGGTCTTCAGTGTTATAGAGTGCAAGTCCATCGCTAAGCGTCAATCGTTCCCCGGCATTAACCTTGTTGGCGATTTCACAGAGAGCCTCATCGTGGGAAAAGTTCATTGGTATGTCCTCAAGAGTGCAGCGCCGCCAAAAGTCACAAACAAAATCACACTCACAAATGCATTAGTCGTGAAAAATGCAGCATTGAGATTAGTCAAATCATCAGCTCGTACCAAACGATGCTGGTAAATTAATAGCAGCCCCGTCGCAATTACTCCGGTCAGCGCAAACGTCCCGAGTGCTGTAGCCCAGTATAACGCAAGCAGAGCAGCAAACGCCCCGACGTGGAATAGCCGTGCAATCCAAAGCGAGCGCGCGATTCCAAACCTGCCGGGGATCGAATGGAGTCCGGCTTGCACATCGAAATCGTAATCCTGACAAGCGTAGAGAACGTCAAAGCCCGCTGTCCAAAGAAGAACGAGCAGCGACAGTAACAGCGGGATCGGGCTATCGATCGTTCCCCGAATCGCGATCCACGCGCCCGTCGGTGCGATGGAAAGACACCAGCCAAGCACAAGATGGGAAAGCAGCGTCCAACGTTTCGTGTAGGAATAGAGGATGAGACTGCCGAGCGCGATGGGAGCGAGTATCAACGTCAACCGGTTTAGCATGGCTGCGGCCAGCAGAAACACGGCCGCCGAAACCACAGTAAACGCCCAAACGAAAGCGAGAGAGAGCACTCCGGCGGGAATGGCGCGAGACCGTGTGCGCGGATTCTGCGCGTCATAGTCGCGATCGACGATTCGGTTGAAAGCCATGGCCGTCGAACGCGCGCCCACCATCGCCACAGAAATCCAGAGGATTTGCCGGAGTGATGGCACGCCGTTGGCCGCGAGTACCGCTCCCAGAAAGGCAAAGGGCAGCGCGAACAGCGTGTGCTCGATCTTGATCATCTCGAGCGTGTTGCGAATGTTCCGAAAGATGGTTAACACGGTAAGTCTAAAGTGCGGGAGAAACCTCCGCGGCCGGATCCTTCAACCCTTCCCATTGCGTCGCCGCAGAGTGCGGCACGCCAAGATGATCCAGAATGCGAAAGACGAGGTGGTCAACCAGTTCATCAATCGTCTGCGGACGATGATAAAAGCCGGGGCTGGCAGGAATCACGTGTACTCCGGCGCGAGCGAGTCGCAGCATGTTCTCAAGATGAATCGAGTTGTAGGGAGTCTCACGCGGAACGATGACGAGTCGTCGACCTTCCTTTATGGTCACGTCGGCGGCGCGATGAATCAGGTTGGTTCCCGTCCCGGAGGCAATTGCTCCCAGCGTGCCCATTGAACACGGGACAATCACCATGCCTTGTTGCGGATGCGATCCCGAGGCCGGCTTCGCGGCGATATTATTTACACGGTGAAAGCGGAGCAGTTTGGATTCCGGCGGCAGACCAAGCCAGCGGTTCATTTTGGTCGGACCAGCCGTGAGATCAACACCCAGTTCTACTTTCGCAACTGTCTCGGCAGCCGCTGAAGCGATCACATTGATCCGTTCTACGACGCCGCTCGCTGCGAGATGCAAAAGGGTCCTTTGCGCATAAATAGCGCCTGAGGCTCCGGTGATGGCGACGGTCAATTCCATGGCGTGTTCGGTGTAGGAATCTTACGCAAGCGAACAGCGAACAGCAAACGCAATGTGAGCGAACAGCAAACAGCGAACAGCAAACAGCCAGATCAGATGCGGGCAAAGCCGCGAATCTCCGGCTGTTTGCTGTTCGCTACCTCGAATCTCTGGCTGTTTGCTGTCCGCTGTCTGCTGTTCGCTACCTCGCGTCTGCTGTTCGCTACCTCGCGCTGCTGTTTGCTTACACGCGATGCTAGAATGCTCGAACAGACAAAATGATACTCAACGAAATAGAACAGCTATTGTCCGCCTTCAAGAGCGGTGAGTTGGACAAATTTGAAGCGGCTCGGCGCATCAACGAGCTTTACTTCGAAGACATCGGTTATGCTCGCGTCGATCACGCTCGCGCGCGGCGCCAGGGCTTTCCCGAAGTAGTATTCGGGGCCGGCAAGACTCGCGCGCAAGTAGTCGGAATAGTTGAACGCCTGGTGCAACGAGCCCCAAATGTTCTGGTCACGCACACTGACGAAGGCACGTTTGGGGAAGTTCGCAACGTTGTGACTGATGCGGAATGGCATCCGACAGCTCGCCTCATTCGGATTCAGAGAGACAAGACTGAACTTGGCGTAGGTTCCATCGCTGTAGTCACTGCGGGAACCAGCGACATCCCAGTCGCAGAAGAGGCCGCATTAACGGCAGAGGCAATGGGTAATCGAGTCGATCGAGTTTGGGATGTGGGCGTGGCCGGGATTCACAGAGTCCTCGCTGAACGTGCGCTGTTGCAGCGCGCCCGGGTTGCCGTTGTGGCCGCGGGAATGGAAGGCGCGTTACCTTCCGTTGTCGGTGGATTGGTGGCCGTTCCGGTTGTCGCGATTCCAACCAGCGTTGGTTACGGCGCCTCTTTTGGCGGTGTAAGCGCGTTGTTGGGAATGTTGAATTCGTGCGCTTCAAATGTGACGGTAGTGAACATCGACAATGGCTTTGGCGCGGGGTTCGTCGCGAGTTTGATTAACCGAAAGTGGGAACAGGCAACTGATGCGCAGTAGTAACGATCAAGTCGGCGAAGTCAGTACCACAGCGTGGTCGAGACCGTTTGTAACTAAAGCGCAGAATAACTAAGAAGACCAGATGGGCAGTCTCACTGTCGGGAAGGTGGAGCCTGTCCCCGCTTCAACTGAGGATCAAAGGATAACCAAAATCAGAGGCTTCTTTAAATGAGTGGTTGTGAACGTTGCCCAGTTCTCGCTAATTAATCGCTTGCCCAATTACTTTTCAACTGCAACGCCAATCACCCACACGCGGAAAACGGTTCTTCTCGTAATCCTGATCGCGTTGCTATGTTCGGCGTTGATCTTCTCCGGCTGCGTCTCTCCCAAACGCACACCAAACCTGGCGAGAATCTTTGCCGCCGCCCGCGCCAGGACCGGCAAGCGACCCGTCATCGTTATTCCGGGCATGCTCGGGTCACAACTCATCAATTCGAAAACCGGCGAAGTGGAATGGCCTTCTGTTTTTCGCACGTCAAAAGCCGACGCAATCCTGCCGGTTTCTCCCGATCTTGCCGCCAATCGCGACGACTTGGTGGCCGGTAAGATTGTGGAGACGCTGCAGCTGGGCAGTGTGCTTCCTGAAGTCTACGTTTATCGGGATCTGCTCGAAGCCCTGCGGCAGTACGGCGGTTATCGTGAGGGAGACTGGAACAATCCCACCGCGGACGGCGACCAAGACACTTTCTATGTTTTTGCCTACGACTGGCGACGCGACAACGTCGAGAACGCACGCGAATTAACACGTCGAGTTGAGCGGCTCAAGGACAGGCTGCAGCGACCGGATTTGCGCTTCAATGTGCTCGCGCATTCCATGGGTGGCTTGGTTGCTCGCTACTCGGCGATGTACGGCAACAGCGATCTTCCACCTGACGAGATTCCGATTCAGCCAAACTGGTCCGGCGCGGCACACATCAATAAGATCATCATGCTGGGAGTTCCGAATGAGGGCTCGGCTGATGCCTTTGCAACGCTGCTCTACGGTTACTCAATCACCGAAGGTTTGCGGCGACGCGTGCCATTACTGAACAAGCTGACGGCCGAGGATTCCATCACCTCGCCGGCGCTCTTTCAATTGCTGCCGCACAGCACGTCCGCCCGGTTTCTGGACGAGGAACTCAAGCCTTTGACGGTTGATCTTTACGATCCGGAAACGTGGAAGCGATATGGCTGGTCAGCGGTGAACGACCCGGCGTATCGAAAGTTGTATGCGACCGGCAAGAACGGACTTGCTCCACCGACGCAGGTTGGCGATCCCTTAAGAAACCTCGACGCCTATTTTGCGGCTGTCCTGAAACGTGCGAAGCGTTTTCATGAAGCCCTAGACGCGCCTTCAGAAAGAGATCCTCCGGTGATGTTGTTCGCGGTGGGCGGAGATTGTGAGGAAACTTTGGACGCTCCCGTGGTGATGCGAGACAAGCACAATCGCTGGGTTACTTTGATTAGACCTCAAGAGATCAAGACCGCGGCGGGATTGAAGATCAAGAAGCGAGACGTCACAGAGGCGATGTACGCACCAGGTGATGGCCGGGTGACGCGACGTTCATTGCTGGGAGAAGATCTCGCTGGACGCCGACGAGTTGGCCGTGTGTTCGATTCACCCCTGGCGCTCACGTATGCAGTGTTTGGTTGTGATCTGCACGGGCAGCTACAGCGAAATGCGACGCTGCAAGACAATGCGCTGACTGCGTTGGTGAGCGAGGCGATGCGATGAGGTGTTGACAAAGAGAGTCGACGAACAATGCGGAACCTTTGGAGTGCGCCGGCTGTCGGCGCTTTTCAACATCTGCAAAGGCTCCGCATTGTTCATCGCCTAAGGGAGCCGAGCCCCCCTAGTCAGAGGAGTATCACCTGCCGTTCCGACCTTCGCTGAAATAGCGCTCAGCCACGGCCATCAGTTGTCTGAGCTTCTCATCAGTGCTTTTGAGGCTCTGATCTGTGCGAGCCTGCGCGTTAGTAAGGACCGTCTGAGATTCAACCAGTGCCTTGATTTTGGCGTTCACGTCTCGCGAGTCTTTCTCGGATCGAGCTTGCGCTTCAGTGAGAATTGTCTGAGATTCAACCAGCGCTTTGAGTTTGGCGTTTACTTCTCTCGAGTCTTTCTCAGATCGAGCTTGCCCTTCAGTGAGATTGAATTGGGAGTCAACTAGCGCATTGATTTTGGAGTTCAAGTCCTCAAAACTTTGATCCGTTCTAGCCTGCGCTTCAGTGAGAGTGATTTGTGAATCAACCAACAAATCGAGTTTCGCGTTAATGTCGTTAAAGCCTTCCAGCGTCAGGTTGGCGAGTCTCGCCACAACGTTTTCAGTTTTCGCTTGAACTTCACGCAGTTGCTGAATGTCGGAAGCAAACTGGGCTTGCTGCTCGACAATAAAGCTCATTTGCCTATCGAATTCATCGTTGCTCATGGGACTCCAAACTAATCATCATCGCACCAGTGTAGCCATGCCTGGCGTGCACTCCTAGCGCGACTGGCCGATTGCATCATTCACTTTCCTGCCAGAAATCGAGCTGTTCAATCAGGGATTGATCAACCCGTTCAGTTTCTCCGCCCAGTCCTGATCAAGGTTCTGCAAGATATTGTACTGCTCGAGTGCGGCATCGCGGTTTCCCATTGCCAGTAACGATCGGCCGAGATTGTAATAAGCCCGGCCAAAATCCGGCTTCAATCTTATTGCCTGCCGAAACGACTCCAACGCTTCATTCATCTTGCTGAGTTCGACGTACGCCTCGCCCAGACTATTCAGTGGCCCAGCATCACCTACCTTAAGTGAAGACAACTGTTTGAACACTTCGACCGCTTCATTGAACTTCTTCGACTTCACATAACGCGAGCCTAATCGTTCGTAAGCACTCGTGTAGTCCGGACGCAGTCGAATCGCCTGCTTGTAGGCTTGAATCTCGTCGTCCGCTTTTCCCCAATCACGATAGACCAGCCCGAGCGCGTAATGAGCGTCCGCTGAGTTGTAAGGATCGAGCTTGATCGATTGCCGGTAAGCATCGGCTGCCTCGCGATACTGCTTTAGGTAATAACTCGCGAGGCCGATATTGAAATACGATTCAGCTGACGGCCGCAGGCTGACTGCTTTTTTGGACGCGTCGATTGCTTCCGCGTGCCGGCCCAACTTTTCGTTACAAAAGCCGCTCTGCGCCCACGCCTCAGCATAATTGCTGTCAGCCTCGGCTGCCCTATCGAAATAGCTCAGCGCGGTTGCGCAATCGTCCTTCGAAAGAAAACTCAAACCATCGCGAAACAACTGCACCGCTTTCGCGCGTTTATTTCTGCCTGTCGTAACCACCAGCTCGGACAGCGGCACCGCGGCACTCGAGATTTGCAGTTGCGAAATACGTTCAGAAGGGATGGCGAAGTTAACGCTCTGCCCGCCGGTTATCTGCAGCGTGGCGACGCCGATGACCTGGCCTTGCATGTTGACGACTGGACTGCCACTCGAGCCGGGAGAGATCGGCGCGGTGATTTGGATGATTCTGCCGAACGTCGGAATGTCGCGAACTGCCGAAACGATGCCGTTGGTTACGCTGCCTTCCAACCCGAACGGATTGCCGATCACGACGACGCTTTCACCTTCTTGCGGCGAAGTGCGGTCCAGCGAAAGTGGCCGAATGTGAGTTGCCGGCAGGTCAATCTTAAGTAGCGCCAGATCGCCCTCGGCATCGACCGCGAGTACGCCTTTGACGGCAAACTTTGCGCCGGTTGAAGAGTGAACTTCGGCTCGAAACGCACCGTCGATCACGTGGCGGTTCGTAACGATGCGATCTGGCTCAACGAAGAAGCCGCTGCCTCGAGCAAGCTTCTCGCCCTTGGCGTCAAAGGTTTCGATGGCGACAGCAGAAGGCTTGATGCGGCGTACGAGTTCCGGAAGGTCGTCCTGCGCCGAAGCGTCAGAAACAAAGGCGAGCAGTAAGAGGGATAAAAGCCAGAAGAATTTCATTTGGGGAAATAATTGCGATAAGTTGCAGCCTATTTTAAGTCTCGATACAAATCACAAACCCGTCAGCGCAAGTTTCTGCACTCGCGCAACAACTTCGGTGAGCTTGATGTCCTCGCTCGACTTTGAAGCGCGAGTGAAAAGCTCGACAACTCCGTCGCCGACCTTCTTCCCAACCGTGACGCGATAAGGAATGCCGATCAGGTCGGCGTCTTTAAACTTCACTCCGGCACGCTCATCGCGATCATCCAGCAATACTTCGAGGCCCGCGCGCTGCATGTCCTGGTAAAGCTTCTCGCCGGTCTGGCGCAAATTTTCGTCCTTGATATTTGTGAGCGTGACGACCACATCAAAAGGCGCCAGGCTTCTGGGCCAGATGATCCCGTCCGCATCGTGATGCAGCTCGATCGCGGAAGCCATGATTCGTTCGACGCCGATGCCATAACTGCCCATCACGATCGGCACTTGCTTGCCGTCTTGCGTTAGCACATTTGCGCCCATCGATTCCGAGTATTTCGTACCGAGCTTGAAGATGTGTCCAATCTCGAGCGCCTTGTCTACTTCCAAACTTCCCGTATGACACTGTGGACACTTCTCACCTGACGTTATGAGACGAAGATCAAGCCAGCGGTCGACTTTAATATCTCGCTCGACTTCAACGCCGCGAATGTGAAAGTCATCTGTGTTGGCGCCGGTGGTCATGTTGCGACGGCCACGCAAGGACTGGTCGGCGATGATCTCGATCTCTTTGCCCGCATCACGTGCCTTCTGTTTCGCCCCGACTGCGCCGAGACTGCCCGCGCTCGCTCCCAGCAGGGAAACAATTTCCTCTGCATGTGCCGGCCGGATTTCGGCGCCACCCAGATTGTCTGCAAGTTTTGTCTCGTGCAACTGATGGTCTCCGCGCAAGAGAGCCAGCAGAGTCTTTGCTTCACCATTGAGAGTAGAAACATAGACCAGCGTCTTGATCTGTCTTTCGCTCGGCACACCCTCACCAAAATTCGTTAAGTCTTCAATTGTCCGCACGCCTGGGGTTGGGAACTCAGCGGGAAAGTCGAGACCGATGCCATCCTCGACTTCGGGAACTAACGAAGTCGCCTTTTCCAAATTCGCGGCGTAGCCACAGTTTTCGCACGTAGCGATCATGTCCTCGCCGGCCTCGGTCTTCACCATGAACTCGTTGGAAGCGGAACCACCCATCGCGCCCGACGAGGCTTCGACGATGACATAATTCAAACCACAGCGATCGAATACCCGCTTGTACGCCTCGCGCTGGTCCTCGAAAGATTTGTCCAGGCCTGCCTGATCGACATCGAAGGAATATGCGTCCTTCATGATGAACTGGCGCACGCGCAGTACGCCTGATTTCGGTCGCGCTTCATCGCGAAACTTCACTTGAATCTGATACCAGACCTGCGGCAGTTGCTTGTACGAGCGCAAATCGTTGCGAGCAATGGAAGTGAAGACTTCTTCGTGCGTCATTCCCAGACAGAGATCGGCGCCTTTGCGGTCCTTGAGACGAAACATGTTGTCGCCCATCACCGACCAGCGTCCCGATTCATCCCAGACTTCGCGCGGATTCAGCGCCGGCAGAAAGAACTCCTGACCGCCGATGCGATTCATCTCTTCGCGCAGGATCTGCATGATTTTCAGAGTCACACGCTGTGCGAGCGGGAGGTAAGAGTAAATTCCAGCGCCGAGTTGTCGCACCATGCCGGCGCGGAGCAAGAGTTTGTGTGACACGACCTCTGCATCGGCAGGATCTTCGCGAAGAGTGGGAATGAAATATTGTGACCAACGCATTTTGTTTTGGGTACGATTCCAGCGTGAATGTAGACGTTGCATTCTCGCTTAGCTCTTGAGTTAGCGCAAACAAGCATCCACAGATTACGCAGATTGCACAGCTGCGAATGCGCAAAATGGATCAGGATCCCGTTTCCAACTCCTTAACTGCTGAACGCCAACTGGCCTGTAATCTGCGTAATCTGTGGATGATCCTTACGTGCTTTGCGGCAGATTGTTGCGTGATGTACCATCGAGTTCTTCATTCGCTAATACATAAAACCGAGGACAATCATCTTGAAAATCGCACTCGCCAGCGATCACGCGGGTTTTGCTGAAAAAGAAAAACTGAAACCGCTGCTCCAGGAGATGGGGATTGAGGTCCACGATCTCGGCACCGTTTCCGAAGAATCGGTTGACTATCCGGACTATGCAGTGCGTGTTGGGCGTGAAGTCTCGAGTGGTCAGGCCGACCAGGGACTGTTGGTGTGCGGATCAGGAACAGGCATGGCGATCGCGGCGAACAAGATCCCTGGTGTTCGAGCCGCCGTCGCGTGGAATGAAGAGACAGCTCGGTTGGCGCGCCAACACAATGACGCAAATGTGCTTTCCGTCGGCGCGCGCACAACGCCCGAAGCGGAGATACCCGGAATCGTCCGCACCTTTTTTACAACTCCCTTTGACGGCGGTCGCCACGCCGCGCGAGTCGAAAAAATTAAAGAACTAGAATGTGGACAGAATTAACAGAATTTCCAGGATTTACAGATTAGGTTTGACTGAATGCCGCTCAATGTGAGTTCTGTAAATACTGGAGCCTGTAAATCCTGAGAATCTTTTAATCCTGTCCCAGACGCCGAAACCGACCCGAGGACAATTGCATGACTGATCTTCAAAACGCGCCACTTGCTCAAGTTGACCCGTTAATCTCCGAAGCCATCGACAACGAAGTTGCTCGACAGGCGAACGGTCTCGAGTTGATAGCTTCCGAGAACTTCGTCAGCGAAGCCGTGTTGGAAGCCATGGGCTCTGTGTTCACTAACAAGTACGCCGAAGGCTATCCCCGGAAACGTTACTACGGCGGCTGCGAGTGGACCGATGTGGTTGAGCAGGCTGCGATCGATCGCGCGAAGCAGTTGTTCAGCGCGGAGCATGCGAACGTGCAACCACACAGCGGCGCGCAGGCAAACATGTCCGTTTATCTCGCAGCGATTCAATACGGCGATCAGATTCTCGGCATGAATCTCTCGCACGGGGGCCATCTCACGCACGGGCATCCGATGAATTTCTCCGGCATCAGTTACAAAGTCGCGGACTATGGCGTGTCACGCGAAACGGAGCAGATCGATTACGACCAACTACAGCGGATTGCCGAAGAGCACAAACCAAAGTTGATTGTCTGCGGAGCTTCCGCTTATCCGCGCATTATTGATTTCGAACGCATCGGCCAGATTGCAAAAAATATTGGCGCGCGTATGTTTGCCGATATCGCGCACATCGCCGGCCCGGTGGCTGCCGGACTTCATCCTTCGCCAGTGCCCCACGCTGATTACGTAACGACCACTACACACAAGACCCTGCGCGGTCCGCGCGGCGGTTTGATTCTTTGCAAAGAGGAACACGCGAAAGAGATCGATCGAAAGCTTTTCCCCGGCGTGCAGGGTGGCCCGCTGGTTCACATCATCGCGGCCAAGGCAGTCGCTTTTGGTGAGGCGTTGCGTGATGACTTCAAAGTGTATCAGGGTCAGATTCTGGCCAATGCCAAGGCGCTTGCAAGCGAGTTGCAGGAGCAGGGCCTGCGACTGGTTTCCGGTGGCACCGACAATCATCTTATGCTGGTCGACGTTTGGATGAACGGGAAGGGAATAACCGGCAAGGACGCTGAGAAGGCGCTCGAGGCGGCGCAAATCACCGTCAACAAGAACACGATTCCGTTCGATCAGAATAAGCCGTTCGTCGCTTCGGGACTGCGCATTGGCACGCCGGCAGTTACCACTCGGGGGATGAAGGAGGCGGAAATGCGCGAGATTGGCCACCTGATCGCCGAAATAATCCATCAGCCGGAATCGGACGAGGTGCGCGCGAAAGTGCAACAGGGCGTCGCAGACCTGACAGCGCGCTTTCCGCTTTACGCGAAACGACTGAAAACGATCAGTGCAACACGAGCTGGCGGTTCGGACTAGCCGTCGTCACGTAAACACAATCAAAATGGCTTCGGAGAGAAGTGTGATGAACGAAGAAATGCAGAAGACGATGCAGTTTATTTTGGAGCAGCAAGCTCAGTTTGCCTCAAACATGCAGAAGCTTGAAGAGACCCAGATTGCCGATCATGCGAGAATTGCGGGGGTGGAAGAACGTATGAATAACATCGAAAAGGTAATGCTCCGTTTGGCTAACGTGCAGGTCGAGTCCAATAGCCGGATGGCTGAAGTCGAAGAGACCATGCGTAAGATTGCCATCGTTCACGCTGAAACGGACGAGCGTCTCAACATTCTCGTCAATACCGTCGAGCGCTACATAAGCGAACGTCGCAATGGTAAGTAGATCGTCGGCGAGGGCGCCTTCACCGTTATCCGATCCTCACGCGTGCATTGCTAGTCCATTTCGCCGCTGACGAAGGTAAAGGCAGAATGCAGAGCGAGACTCTAAGCAAAGCACACAAGGCCAAACTCTTGGTGAACGACAAGCGCATAATTGCCTTCCAGAAAACCAAATTTTTCCAAGCCGCAAGTATGTTGATTGTAAATAGTAACCTATGAAAATTCGATCAAGATCATTTCTGTTGCTTGCGATGTGTTTGGGCCCCGGAATGCTGATGAGCGTTTGCGCTCAGGACTCAACCAAAACCACTGCTGCAGTTGAGTGGCAGCGATACGAACTCGCCAAAGGCGCATGCAGTGCGCTTTTTCCGTCAAAGCCGAGTGAAGAATTCAAACCCTCCCCGCAGTCGGAAGAAATATCCGCCGATATGTACTTGCACTTTGCCTCGACTCCAAATGGAGTGACCGTTGGCAGCGTGGTGCCCGATTTGTGGATGAAGAAAGCGACGGGTGCACCGGTGGGTCCCGAAGCGCTTTTGAACGCAACGAAGAAGGCTCTCTCTGAGGTCGAGACGGGACACGAATAAGAGCATCCACAGATTACACAGATGACGAAACACAGAGTACAAAGCTCAAAGTACAAAGCCCAAAGTACTAAGTTCGGTTCTCAAATCTGCGTAATCTGCGGATAGGTTTTAAGTATGCAATCAATTTTTGGCCCCGAAGGCCTCATCGCTCAGGCGCATCCCGAATACGAATATCGTCCCGGTCAGGTCCAAATGGCCCAGGCCGTTATGCGGGCGTTTGAAGAACGACGACATTTGATCGTCGAAGCCGGAACCGGTACCGGCAAGACGCTCGCT
>JBGTLE010000247.1:0-3822 GCA_041744295.1 Pyrinomonadaceae bacterium
CTGATCGCGTTGGCGCTGTTTCTCGGGATGATGGCGTTGTCGACCGGCATCGATCTCACGCACTTTTTCATTTACGACCTGGTGATGCATCTCTTGATGCTGCACAACCTGGATCCGGCGACGTGTTACAGCATTAATGGAGTTTTCTGGACGCTCGCCGTCGAGGAACAACTCTATCTCGCCTACGTCCTCCTGCTGTTCCTCCGAAAGCGTTGGGGTTGGGGGCCAACACTCATCATCTGTGTGTTGGCGCGGGTGGCATGGTTCTACTTGAGTCACGTTGTTTGGTTGACGACCGGCGCCGGCATTCCGGTTCCTGAAGCTGCGCTGTCACACTGGTTTACCTGGGCTTTGGGAGCGATGGCAGTCGAGGCCTGGTTTGGGTTAGTAAGACTGCCGAAGTGGTGTTCCAACTTCTGGATTGGCTCGGCGGCCGTGATTGCCGGTGCCGCTATCTCTGATCTGTTGCCACAGATGTCGAAGGACACACCGTTTCACAGCGCTGGTTGGTTGTTGATGCATCCGCTGTTGGGGTTCGGTTTTTTTGTGCTGGTCAACGGCGCGGTTGGTTGGGAACGGCGTCGACAACAAGCGCACGAGGCTGCTGAGAGCTCGGTAGCGGTTACAAGCGAGCGCCGCTGGCGTGTCCCGGCTCTGGTGAACGCTGCGGCAACCCTGGGACTGTTTTCATACTCGCTTTATCTGACGCACGAATTGGTAATCATGCAGGCCTGGCGATTCCCGACGCGGCTGCCTCCGATGCTGCACACGCTGCTGTTTCTGGTGCCGCTGACGGTTGTTTTTGCGTGGGTGTTTTTTAACTGGTGTGAGAAGCCGTATATGAAGCAGTCGACGAGGAGCGTGAGCAAAGAGCGCGAGCAGGGCGAAGAGATTTTCCACAAAGCAATTCCCGCAATGGAAGAAGTGTGACGCTGGGAACGCGGGCGGCCCGCCCCTCAACGTTAAATGCCATTCACTCTGGGTTGAAATGACTGCGTGGAATGAATGATGAACTTCACAGGGGCCACTTGCTCAAGGCTCGCTCAATCAGCGCGTCTAAGGATTGATTTGTAAACTCGTGCTCGCGTGCTATGTAAAGCACTCGGTTCGCGAAATCGACGGTGGTCTGACGCGGGTCTCTGTTTACACTCCAGTAGCTGTAAAGTGAATTGAATGTCTGTTGCCAGCCAGTCTTCGAACGGTGATGCAGCGACGTGAGCTGACGTTGACTCATACCGGCGGCCTGAAGATAGTGGGCTGCTTCTACTAATTGCTCATAGAGATGGCTCATAAGCTCATAAGGTGTGTCCGTCAGAGTCATCAAGGAAAACGGCGCGATCGGTCGAGTAGATTGGTTCTCAGGGTATGCTGGGACACGTTGCTTCGGCGGGCCGGTCGCCCGAGCTTCCAGCTAATCGATCTGGTAGGTCGCGACGCTGGTCGGAGTTTCAAAACATCTGACCTTGTAAATCTGCACTCGGTCATCACCCACTCGCGACGCCACACGCTCGAGCACATACTTCGCCAGGTTCTCTGCCGATGGCTGCAACACATCGAACGGCGCAAGCTCGTTGATGTTTCGATGATCCAGATACTGCACCACTTCGTCAGCCGCCGCCTTCAACTCCACAAAGTCCACCAGCAAACCGATGTTATCGAGCTCGCGCCCGCGAGCATAGATCTCGATCTTGTAGTTATGCCCGTGCAGGTTTTCGCACTTGCCTTTGTACTCGCGTAGTTGGTGAGCGCTCGAGAAATTGCGCTCGATCATGACTTCAAATTGTCCTGGCATGGGTTCAGTCTAGGAAAGTCCAATGTCGAATGTCCAATGTCGAAAGCCTATCCACAGATTAGCTCTTATCCAACGTTGGACATTGGACGTTGGATCTTGGACTGATCCCGGAACACCGACCCCAGATCACTAATCCGCGACGTTACTCGACACTGCGGCAGACTCTGCAGAAAAATTCTTCCGTAGCTCTTGGTTCGCAGTCGCGGATCTAAAACCGCGAGTACACCGCGATCGGTTGTGCTGCGAATCAGCCTTCCGAGGCCTTGCTTCAAACTAATGATCGCCTGCGGCACGCTGTACTCGTGGAAACTCGAACCGCCTTCCTCTTCAATAAACCGCTGGCGAGCGGCGACGATCGGATCCGTGGGCACCGCAAACGGCAGTTTGTCGATGATCACGCATGACAACTGTTCGCCACGCACGTCCACTCCTTGCCAAAAACTCGACGTCGCAAACAAAACCGCGTTCGGCGTTTCTCGAAACCGCGTCAGTAACTGGCTCTTCGATGCAGTTCCCTGGAGCAGGCAATAGTAATCGAGCTCCGGCATCACCAGATCATAAAGCGACTGCATCCCGGCGAGACTGGTCGAGAGCACAAACGCCCGACCATTCGTTGCATTGACGATCTTGATCACTTCGCTGGCTGCGGCCTCCGCCCATTCCGAGGAACGCGGTTCCGGCATTTTCGGTGGCAGATAAAGCATCGCCTGTGTCTTAAAATCAAAGGTTGATTCAGCGATCAAGTCCTCAGCTTTATCAAGCCCCAGCCGCTCACGAATAAAACCGAAATGACCAGCGCTTGAAAGTGTGGCCGAGGTCAGCACGACAGTATCGACCTCGCCAAACAACTTGTCCTCCAACAAGCCGGAAACATCGATGGGTGAGGCGCGCAGAAAAATGCCGCGGCCGCGCCGCTCAATCCAATAGACAAACTTTTTGTCATCGCCGGTTACAACAAAGCGCAGATCGAATCGCGCCTGCCTTATCCGGCGGACCAGATTATCGACCTCAGCCGGTTTATCTTTGAGCACATCGAGCGTCGACTCAAGCCGGGCGAGCGCGCCGTCCATGGCGACGTAAAGATCGCCGAGCGGAGTCGAGTTCAGTCGCCCATCGCTGTCTCGCTTTACGAAAGCTCCCGGCAGGATTGGAAATCTGCCCTCATCACCCCGCCCCATGCGAAATGCCATCCAGAAATCGTCTGCGAACCGTGACGCGCGCGCGGCACTGTTGCTAACCTCGCGCGCGGCATCCGTGTCGTCGAAATTTACGCGTCCCAGATCACGAAGCAGATCATCGATCTGGTAGTTCGAGACCTGGGCTCCGAAATATTCCGAAGCAACGTCTTCGATCAGATGGGCCTCGTCGAGAATGACTGCGGAATAGTCTGGCAACACACTGCCGTAAGCGCTATTTCGCAGTGCCAGATCGGCGAAGAACAGATGATGATTTACGACCACGATGTCGGATTCGAGCGCCCGATTGCGCATCCGCGTGATGAAGCAGGGATCAAAGTCCGCGCACTTTTGTCCGAGACAGGTTTCGGAACGCGCGTCGATATGCCGCCAGAACGAAAGCGCTTCGGGCAGGTTTGCGAGTTCGGCACGATCGCCGGTCGCGGATTCCCTCGCCCAGTGGGTAACTTCCTCGAAGTAGTCAACTTCATCCAGTCCTTCCAGGACAGGCGCGCTCTCCGCCCGACCGAGCCGGGTCAGACAAACGTAGTTATTCCGTCCCTTCATTGAGGTCGCGGTGAATCTTTTCGGCAACACGCCCTGGAGAAACGGAATGTCTTTCTCCATCAACTGTTCCTGAAGATTCTTGGTGCCGGTCGAGACAATCACCCGACCGCGCCCGCCAACTGCTGCCGCGACGGCAGGCACAAGGTAAGCGAGCGTCTTGCCGGTACCGGTTCCGGCTTCGACGATCAAATGTCGTCGTTCTTCAAACGCCCGCATAACGGCCTGGGCCATTTGGACCTGACCGGGACGATATTCGTATTCGGGATGCGCCTGAGCGATGAGGCCTTC
>JBGTLE010000248.1:0-12080 GCA_041744295.1 Pyrinomonadaceae bacterium
GTGGCCCTTCGCGCGCGTGGTATGGGATCTAGCGTAATCGTCACCGAAATCGATCCGATAAAAGCGATCGAAGCGGTCATGGACGGCTTCCGTGTTATGCCCATGGCCGAAGCGGCGCCTATCGGCGATATCTTCATCACAGTTACCGGCAATCGCCACGTGATTGACCGCCATCACTTCGAACGGATGAAAGACGGCGCGTTGGTTTGCAACAGCGGACACTTTGATCTCGAACTGAACCTGGGTGCACTTAAGGAATTGGCTGATGGACCAAATCAGGTTCGTCCATTTGTTGAGGAGTACAAGCTCAAGTCGAATGGCAACCGCGTAATGGTGCTGGGAGAAGGCCGCCTTATTAATCTCGCGGCAGCCGAAGGTCACCCCGCAAGCGTGATGGATATGAGTTTTGCCAATCAAGCGCTGTCGGCAGAATTCCTGGTGAAGAACAAGGGTACTTTAGCGCCCGGCGTGCACTTGCTGCCGAAGGAAGTTGATACGGAGATCGCAAGCCTGAAGCTGCGCGCACTCGGTCTTTCAATCGACACGCTGACGGCTGAACAACTCGAGTACATCACGAGCTGGGAAACCGGTACCTAGGTTTTACTGAAGGGAATTGGAGAAGGGCAGGAGGCGCATGCTTTCCTGCTTTTTTTCTTTGGGCAATGAATTCAGTACCGCAAAGCGTCGGGTCGAAAGCACGGGCGATGGTCAAGCTGGATTGGCCTCACCGTTTACCCGACGCTAACCGCGTAACAGTACTGACTTCATTGAGTGACGGTGAAACCACACCGTTATCAAGTGAAGAGTTATCAAGTGCGCAGTCGCGACAGGAAGTAGGTGCCCGCTGCCGCGAAGATCACGGGCGGCGACCAGGCGGCGACAGCCGGTGGCAGCAGTCCATAGTTGCCGAGTTGCTGGAATCCGCCGCCCACGCCGATGTACGCCACGCTCACTGCAACCGCAACGACCAGGGCGATGACCGCGCCTTTCCTGCCATAAGAAAGCGCGAGCGGAATTCCGATGAAGGCCATGACAAGCGCTCCGAACGGAGTCGCGTATTTCCGATGCAGCGCCAACGCTAAGGTTGAAGCCTCCATTCCGCGGCGCTTCACCGACTTTAAGTAGGTGCTTAAACCAGTTGAGCTTAACTGCGAAGGCTTATCGATCGTCGGTCTGAAAATCTGTGGAGGTTCTACGCGCGCGAGTTCTGCACCAGGCAATACCTGCCGATCAACTTCAAGACCTCTCAGGGAAAGGACCTCCGCATCCACCAGCATAAGGCGATCATTGGCGGTCCAAAATGCATGATCCGCCTTGCTGATGGCGGCGATATGAACGCCTTCAGAATCGAACTCATAAATCATTGGCTCACGCAGTACTTGAGCATGCTCGTCAAACTCGTATGAGTAAAGACGATTAGTTTCAAGCGAGGCTAGCCATTGCTTGTCGGTTCCCGTAACTGCTCTCGCTTCCCCGCCGCGAATTTGCGCGCGTAAGGCGTCCTGCTTCACATTGGCCGATGGCATCAGATGTTCCTGAATCAGCCAGGTTCCCGCGCCGGCGGCCACGGCAAACAATAGACCCGGAATCATGAGCCGATAGACACTTTGCCCGCTCGCCCACCATGCGACTGCTTCCCTTCGCCGGGCCAGCAGGGCATAGGTGACAAGGACTGCGATCAGCATTGTTGCCGGAAACACCTCAACGCTTACTAGAGGTAGCAGGAAAAGTAAGTATCTACCCACCAAGCCCATGCTGACGCTATTACTCGCAATAAAACGCCACATCTCAAAGAGCGTGAAGATCACGAAGATGGAAACAAGGGCCACGAAGCCAAAGAGAAAACTGATTGAAAGCGTACGAAATAGGCTGATATCGAGCAGACTGGGAAAGCCTGAGCGCCCGGCCCCGACGGTTCGGTCTTCGGCACGAGCTGTGACCGTTGTTTTCTTCTTATTGCTGCTGGAAAGCGGATTCCACGGGAACTTGATCCCAGGCATACGATGGATGGTCAGCAGGACTAACGTCACGACTCCCATTAACACTGTGGCGGACCATATTCCGACTGCGGGCGAAACAGTGCCGGCGCGCGCCGATGACTCCCCAAGCAGCGAAACAAGGTAATAGACAACAACCACGGCCAGGGAAAGTAAAATCCCGACGCCGCGACCGCCGCGTTTTACTCTAACTCCGATAGCGCCTCCAAGGACGGCGAAGAGAAACGGTGAAATGGATAGGGCTAGTCTGCGATGGAGCGTCCGCTGAGCGTCTCGCTGTTGTTCAGCCATGCCGCCGTAGGCTCGCTCCTGCAGTTCCGACCATTCCAATTCGTCAGGTCCGACTTCATCCTTGTTCAACCGGTCGAGCAGCGCGGTGCGGCCGGTATTAATCGCAATACGTAGCTGTTCAAAGCGCTCGACCACGTAATCCCGATCAGAATCGCCGGCAACGGGCAGCCGGGTTGCCACGGAATCGTTTAAGACCAGTTCAGACTTATCCGTCGATGAGTCGATTCGTCCCGAACGCGCCGTGACCACACGCACCGCACCATTCTCTTCCGTGTAGATGAACACGCGTCCCCACGAGCCACTCACCTTATTGCCATCGCGAACATAGATAACGAACTTAGGAATCTCTGTCGTAAACGTCCGTGGTTCAACCGGAGAGTCAAGCTTTCGCAGGGCGCCCTGGATCGCGGCTTTGCGGATGTCGCGTGCCGCGCGAGGCGCCTCTTTCATGTGGATGTAGGTAGCCGCGCCGCTTGCCAGCACTCCAATAACCAGCAGGGGCCACATCATTGTCCAGGTGCCGACACCCGCCGCGCGCATGGCGACAATCTCGCTATCGCTGCCCATCCGCGCATAACCAATAATTATGCCTGCGAGCACAGCGGTAGGAATACTGAAGACCAGCACGCCGGGAAGCAACGCGGTGCCAATTTGGCCCAGAAGCGACACTGGTACTTGTGCATAGAGTGCAATTTCTGCGAATCGTCCGGCCTGTTGTGCAAACAGAATGGCTGTAACGAGGGCGAGTGTCAGGAAGATGTAAGGAACAGCGGCCCCGATGATGTATCTGGCCAGCAGCCGTCGTCCGAAGGTCATGCGTTAGATTCTAAGGAAAAACTGTCAGGTTTGATAGCGAGCACTTGAATCTGTGAGATCAAACAGCCGGTTTGGATAATTTGCAGGTTGGGAAGGGTGGTTTACCACCGCTACTTTCCGAATACTGATGCGGGGGTGAGCCACCCTTCCCAACCTGCAAATTGTCCCAAGTTGCTTTGTACAAAAAGTCGGTACATCGCTACGAGGCTTTCGTCTCATTCACTGCTTTGCACAAAAAGTGCGTGCACTTTTGTGCAAAGATGTCCCTACTCCGATGGCTAACAGAATGACCATTTCTATTGCACAGTCAGCCGCACGCGAGGTTGTCTCTCCAGCACGCGTCCGATGATCTGATGTGTAAACTCCGCCATTTCGCGCTGGACACTCACTGGTAATTCTCGCGCACCTGCCGCAAACGCTGCCGGCGCAAGCTTGTGAGTTGATCGCAACTGCGCATGCAATCTTTTGGATAACAGGTGACCTTTGCCGGCACTACAGGGACTACAGTAAAGCGTTACTTCAGCTCCGACGAAGACAGTGTCCTCATTTTCAAATGATCTTTGACAGTTCGCGCAATGGTTGAAGTCTGGAAGGAAGCCCTCCAACTTCAGCAGCCAAATCTCAAAGTAACGAAGCACCGCCGGCAAGTCAGCGGGCGAGGACTCGATGGCTTCGATGCAAGCCTTGACCATGCGAAAGAGTTTCTCGTTCGGTTGATAAGGCGGCGAAAACTCGATTACGAGATCACCCATGTAGGCAAGAGCCGTCAGCATCTCCGAGTTCCCAAACAAGCTGAAGTTAGACTTTAAGATCTCTGCTTGGCGCAACGAGATCAACTCTTGATGTTCTTTCTGATAGCAGGAGACGTTGATTAGCGTAAAAGGCTCGAGCGCTGCGCCGAAGCGGTTCTTAAGCCGCCTGCAACCTTTAGCGACAGCACGAATCAGACCGACTCTTCGCGTTAGGCAGACTACGATCTTGTCGGCTTCCGCCAGGTTGTAGGTTCTGAGAACTAAGGCCTCAGTCTCAAGTAGACTCATCTCTTAACCTACGAGATCGTTCGATGACTGTGGGAAAACGATCTTGCGGCAGGCGACGGGCTTGTCGTCCGCCATTGAGTTTCAAAGCGGAAGGAAATACAGAAGCCAGGCGAGCAGCAATCCGATGCCGATGAACTCGGCAAATACTTTCGCGCCGTAGAGCAAACGTTCACGGTTATTTTCCTTGGCCACAGTGCCGAACACTACCGCAGTCAACAAGGCGAACGCCGTCATTACTAGAAAATGTCTCAAGGTTTCCTCCCCGCGGAGATATCGAATGCGTCAAGCATCGCCAGGTAGTTAAGCAAGCCCGCAATAAGCAGGAAAGTATTGCCGTACTCGTAGGTGGCCCGCGCAGCTTGCAGCGGATCGTCATTGAATCCCCAACCGGCCAACCCCGAACCGAGATAAAGAATTCCTGATCCAAAGTTTGCGATCATTGGTGGAATCTGAAGCAGCACCGACGAGTTTGGGTCGCCTGGAGTAAGACTGAACATCCTGCCGCCCATCGCGATTCCTGCGATAAAGCAGATCCAAATTGCGCCACCAACCAGTAGGGCTCGACCCCATCGACCTTGTAGTCCGTGCCCGGCTCCCGGCACTAACCATCCTACAAATCCCATCAGCCACGCGTTGCCGGGAGGCTTTTCGATTGCCGGCGTCCTTTTGATATCAGCTTTTGCCAAATCCCCTCCAGATGTTTGCCAGATTACTTTAAGTATTCTTACGTGTAGAAAGCTTTGATGATACGACGGAAAAGCCCGTTTGGTTTTTGAATCAATTTTCGAGAAATGCCGTGTGCGTGAACGCTCGCTCAAGCTCGCAAAATAACAGGCTCGATCCCACCGTGCAGCCGGCAACATTTGCAGGTCGGGAAGAGTGGTTTACCCCCACATCAGTATTCAGAAAAGTAGCGGGGGTAGACCACCCCTCCTGACTGCAAAATGTTTCACGCAATTCCTTTCGCTTGGGACGGCCTTGCTGAAAGTCCTCACCACTTACGTTAACGGTCGGCACCACGACTCTTAAATCTAAACCTCAGGAATTCTAATCAGGAGTTCGAATAGAGAAGATACGGTTCACGTAATCTCTTAAACTCCGTCAGGCCCGGCTGCCAGTTCCTCTCAATCTCTTCGATCGGCGTTCCCTGTTCAAAAGAACTCCGCAGCGATCTTGTGCCCGAGATGACGTCAAATGGGTTTCGATCGTAAACGTATTCGTACGGCGGTTCCTTCCAGCGAAAATGTGCACCGTACATGTCGTACACGGTCTTGACCATCGCCACGCCGACAATGACCGGTTCGAATGCTTCCCTGTTAATAACCTGAATCTGCACGCCGCCACAGCTTACATTCGCATGCTTTTGAAAGGTTGGTCGAAATACACAACTTCGGAAGTACACTCCGGCGAATCCGAGATCGTTCAATGCCCTGGCGTAGTCTTCAGGAATTACATAAGGTGCGCCGATAAGTTCAAACGGTTTCGTCGTGCCCCGGCCTTCCGATATCTGTGTGCCCTCAAAATGCACTGTGCCGGGAAACACAGTCGCCGAGTCAATGGTCGGAATATTCGGTGACGGCAGCACCCACGGCGCATCGGTCTCATCCTGCCAGAACTCGCGCCGCCAACCCTCCATCGGGATGACCTCTAGATCACAATCAATTCCAAAGTGTTCGTTGAACAACTTCGCTAACTCGCCCAACGTCATTCCATGCCGCGTGGGAATCGGAAACTGTCCTACGAACGAAGCCTGCTCGGCCTCAAGCAGATTACCGCCCAGCTTTGTGCCGCCGATAGGATTAGGCCGATCGCAAACAATGACCTTCTTGCCAAATGTTTTTGCGGCCCGCATGCAGTTGGCCATCGTGTAGGCGAAGGTGTAGATGCGACAGCCGACGTCCTGCATGTCGAAAACCAGCACGTCCACGTCCGCAAGCATCGCGGCGGTTGGTTCGCGAGTTTCACTATAAAGCGAATGGACAGGTAATCCGGTTTCGCGATCAATACCATGCTCAGTTTCGATCATGTTGTCCTGCACGTCGCCGCGAATCCCGTGCTGAGGTCCAAACAATGCGGTAAGCTTCAGGCCGGGAGTTTGGTGAAAGAGATCCGCGACATGTCGAAAGCCGTGATCAACTGATGCTTGATTACAAATGAGTCCGACGTGAGAATCTCCAAGCCAGCGCGCCGGCTCCTCAAGTAGTCTCTCAACTCCGAGTTTGATTGGCTTCATTGAATCCATTGAGTTGTTAAAGTTATCCGTGAACTAACCGCAGAGAACCGAGCCTCCATTTACGTTCAATACCTCTCCGGTAATGTGCCGTGCCCAGTCACTACAGAGAAACACCGTGGGAAAAGCAACCTCATCGGCGGTTGCGATTCCTAACGGAATGGTGCTCGCAATTGCGGCGCGTCGTGCGGGATCCGCGAACACGTCCTCGTTAAGCTCTGTATCAACCCAGCCTGGAGCCACGCAGTTCACGGTGATGCCTGATGTCGCCAGCTCCGCAGCAAGTGACTTTGTAAACGAGATTTGCCCGCCTTTTGAAGCTGCGTAGTTTGAGACGTTTGCCTCGCCGCGTTGGCCGGCGGTCGAGCTTATGATCACGATTCTGCCAAACCGTTGCTCTTTCATGATCGGAACTGCGGCGCTGCAGACGGTCCAAGTGCCTTTCAGATTCACGTCGATCGTGCGGTCCCACAGCTCTTCAGAGATATCTTCAACTGGCATTCCCTGCCAGATGCCGGCGTTACAAACCAGAATATCGAGACGGCCAAAGCGATCCCGGGCTTCGCGAACGAGTCGTCGAGCATCATCCCCCCGGGAAACATCAGCTTTGACGGCTGCAGCCTCGACGCCGAGGGCACGTGCTTCTAAAACTGTTGACCCTGCTGCTTCTGAATCATTGACGTAGTTGACGACGACATTGGCGCCAAATTCCGCGAGACGCAGCACAATAGCTCGGCCAATTCCTCTCGAACCGCCGGTGATCAATGCCACGCGCCCTTTCAAATCCAGGGTGTCTGTTTGCAAGTCAATTCCCTTCCCGACACATCGTCTAGTCTGATGCTACTGGGTGACATGAGGTCAGTACCACCATGCGGTAGCGGGTGGGTCTTTCCAATCTCGATGAGCCAGCTTTGAGGCGCCCCACCCGCTACCGCATGGTGGTACTGACTTCATATCCCGCGGTGGAATTAACCCTTAACCAACTACTTGGTCCTAATCTAACTACGTGAATCGGCCGCAAAGTTCTCCGCCGATCGTTCTGAATAACTCCGAGCTTCGCTTACAAACCGATCAAACAGCACCTGCGACAAGGGATCATTAGTCCAACCCAGTTCGGGATGCCATTGTACTGCGAGCACAAAACGATCAGGACGGCTGTCTTCCACAGCCTCAACCAATCCGTCGGCGGTCCATGCGGTTGCTGTCAGATTGTCACCGACCCTCTCAATTGCCTGGTGATGATGACTATTCACGATTGCAGTTTCCGCGTTCGCCAACCTTCTCAACAAACTTCCTTCCGAAAATCTAACACGATGCGAAGGGCGGTCGCGCGGAGTTCCCTGATCGTGCTTTATCGCATCAGGAAGCTGTGATGCAATGTCCTGTATGAGGGTTCCGTTCCGCGACACATTGAGCACCTGCAGCCCAAAACAGATTGCCAACAGCGGCAGCGCAGTGCGCTCGATATGTTCGAGGACCATCAAATCAGTTTCGTCTTTGACTGGTTGCACGAATCCCAGCTCCCGATGGGGCTCATGGCCATAGCGTAAGGGATCGACATCCGAATCGCTTCCCGGAAGCAGGACGCCATCAAGATCGTCAAGAACCGTGTTGAGATAATCGAGATTTGGAATGAGACTGATGTGAACCGGGATACCCCCGGCGGCTTCAACGGCTTCGCTGTAGTGTCGACCGAGATAGAACCGGTCGGTCTCAGTTTCAAGGCGCATCGTGATGCCGATGCGGGGTCGGCGATTTTTCATGGAGTTAGTCAGCAATTGCAGCTTCGTTAATCTAACAGGACACGCCCGAAGTGCAAAGTTCAGCTTCTGAGATCGCAAATCGCAAATCGCAAATCTCAGATCTCGAAATCAGATGAGTTCCGTCACCTGCCTTGACTTGCCTTCAATCGAATTCCTATAGTGCTCTTTGCCTAAAATGCGAAAACAATCAACGATCGTCCGCAGCACAACCGTCCTTCTTGTGCGCAAAGACGGGCATGTAGCACTTGCTGGTGACGGCCAGGTGTCGATGGGTGAAACCATTATGAAGGCGACCGCGAAAAAGGTGCGACGTCTTTACAACGACTCAATCCTCGCAGGTTTTGCGGGCGCCACTGCCGACGCTTTTTCGCTGCTAACACGCTTTGAAAGCAAGCTGGAACAATATCACGGCAACCTCGAACGCGCTTCGATTGAACTCAGTAAAGAGTGGCGCACCGATAAGGCCCTACGACATTTGGAAGCGTTGCTGGTCGTCACAGACAGCAAGAGTTCATTTCTTTTATCGGGCAACGGCGACGTGATCACACCGGATGATGGGGTCATCGCAATCGGTTCGGGTGGCTCGTATGCATTGGCTGCCGCGCGAGCATTACTGAAACACACTGAAATGTCGGCGCGCGATATCGCGGTCGAAGCACTACACATTGCCGGGGAAATTTGCATCTATTCAAACCAAAATATCATTGTGGAAGAGTTGTAAAACCTGCCCTTCCCTCGGAGTAAACTGAACCCAGCTGGAAGTTTGAGAAATGGTTATTTATTTGGCCGGAGAAGTTGACGAAGAGATGCGGCTCGATGAGATGACACCACGTCAGATCGTTACCGAACTCGACAAACATGTGGTGGGCCAACGTAACGCTAAGCGCGCTGTCGCGGTTGCGTTGCGTAATCGGATCCGACGTCAGAAACTGCCTCCCGAGATGGCGGTCGACGTGATGCCCAAGAACATCATCATGATCGGATCGACCGGAATTGGAAAAACTGAGATCGCGCGACGGCTCGCCCGCATGTCAAACTCGCCGTTCTTGAAAGTTGAGGCTTCAAAGTTTACTGAGGTGGGCTATGTCGGTCGCGACGTTGAAAGCATGATTCGCGATCTCACCGAGATTGCTGTCGACATGACGCGTCAGGAAAAGATCGAAGAGATTGCTGAGAAGGCTGAGTTGAACGTCGAAGAGCGTATTCTCGATCTGTTGTTACCGCCGCCGCGCTCGTCATCCAGTTTCTACGACTTTGATTCGACCACCGCAGACGAAATCGTGGAGGAAACGAACAAGCCCACTTCCGACGAGCAGTTTCAGCGCACCCGTGAAAAGCTCCGCACGCAACTTCGCAGCGGCAAGCTCGATAACCGGCTGTTGGAGATCGACGTGCGCGAAAAGAATTTTCCGGTGATTGAAGTGGCCGGCCCGCAAGGCGTCGAAGAGATGGGAATCAACATGAAGGACATGTTGGGTAATCTCTTTCAGGGACGTTCAAAGCGGCGGAAGATGCGCGTCGATGAAGCGATGGAGTACTTGATGCAGGAAGAGGAAGAGCGGTTGATCGACATGGATCAAGTTGCTCGCGCAGCCATTGAACGCATCGAGTCGTCGGGAATTATCTTTCTCGACGAGATCGATAAGATCGCCGGTCGCGAATCAGGTTCAGGTCCCGACGTTTCGCGCGAAGGGGTGCAGCGCGACATTCTGCCGATCGTTGAAGGCACAACTGTTAACACTCGCTACGGAATGGTACGCACGGACCACATCCTGTTCATCGCCGCCGGGGCCTTCCATGTTTCCAAGCCCTCGGATTTGATTCCTGAGTTGCAGGGCCGCTTTCCGATTCGCGTCGAACTCGAGTCGCTAACCATTGAGGATTTGAAGCGCATTTTGACGGAACCGAAAACTGCGCTCATTAAGCAGTATCAGGCGATGATGGATACGGAAGGCGTAACCATCGAGTTCACGGACGACTCTATCGACACGATTGCAAATTTTGCGGCGCGGGTGAATGAGCAGACCGAGAACATTGGCGCGCGCCGGTTGCAAACCATCATGGAAAAACTTCTCGAAGAAATCAGCTTCGAAGGACCAGATCTGGAACCAAAGCACCAGCGTATTGATTCTGCTTACGTTGAAAAGATGTTGTCTGAAACCGTGAAGGATCAAGATCTCAGCCGGTACATTCTGTGAAACAAGCAACTAGCCGCTTGATTGCTCCCAACTCCCGCTCGATTTATCAGAATAGAACGTCTTCGCTGTCAGCCAGATTATTCGTGGTCACGGTTGCGGCGTCGTGCAGCATTCTCTTTTTCAGCGCTTGTGGTAAACGTCGGCCGCCGCTGCCGCCGGTCGAACGCGTACAACAACGAACCGAGCTCCTGTCAGGCGTGCAACGCGGCAACCAGGTAATTCTCAGTTGGCCGGCGCCGCTTCGTAATGCTGCTGATTCCAGCGTTCAGAGCATCAGGCGCATCGATGTCTATCGCCTCGCCCAACGACCGGACGCGCCTTTGCCCCTCACCGAAGAAGACTTTTCAGCGAAGTCGACCTTGATTGGTTCCGTAACTTACGATCAGATCAAGAACGCGGCAGATACCTTGTCTTATGTTGACACGCTGGAACTGGCGGGTGAGCCGGCGCGCCTGCGATATGCGATCAGCTATGTAAACGCGGCCGGCCAACGCGCCGCGTTCTCAAACTTTCTGCTAATCGAGCCGGCCGCGCGTATTGCTCAAGCGCCCAGCCTGGTGGCCACTGACAAAGAGAACACCGAAGAAGGAGTTGTGCTCGCGTGGCAACCGCCGCCGGCAAATATCGATGGTTCGACCCCGGTGAACCTGCTTGGATACAACGTCTATCGCGTTGACGAGGCGCAGACAGATGCCGGTCAAACGCCGCTCAATGGCTCACTTGTCTCCGGCACCCAGTATGTTGATAAGAGCGCGAAATTTGGCGGGACGTATCGTTACGTTGTGCGCTCGGTTTCCTTGGGCACCGAGGGCGCTCAAGTCGAAAGCCTGAACTCAAACTCACTAACGATTTCACGCGCAGACACCTTCCCGCCTTCAGCCCCAACAGCCTTAAGTATCGTCGCCGCTATCGGACGCATCTCGATATTCTTCGGGACCAATCCCGAAGCCGACATCGCCGGCTATAACATCTATCGCTCAACCGATCCTGACTTGCCAAAAGACAAATGGACGAAACTCAACACGGAGTTGCTGACCAGGACGAGTTATCAGGATGAACGGGTTGAGACCGGCAAGCGCTATTACTACTATGTCACCGCAGTCGATCAGGCGGGAAGCGTCAGTCCGCCGTCGGAAGTAGTCTCGGAGCTAGGTATTTGATCGAGCGGCATATTTTTGAGGAGATTCAAAATGAAGTTCTTTATCGACACCGCAAATCTGGACGAGATACGTGAAGCCGTATCGTTCGGCATCGCTGACGGGGTAACTACAAATCCTTCGTTGATTGCCAAAGAGGGAGGGGTGAACTTCAAACAGCACATCGCCGCAATTTGCGAGTTGGTCCAGGGGCCGGTGTCCGCGGAGGTCACGAGCACCGACGTTGAGGGCATGCTGCGGGAAGGACGTGAGTACGCCGCCATCGCGCCGAACGTAGTCGTTAAGTGTCCGCTGACGCGCGACGGGTTGAAAGCCACGCGCGCATTGACTGACGAAGGGACGAAGGTAAACGTTACGCTCTGCTTCTCCGCTGCGCAGGCAATCATGGCGGCCAAGGCCGGCGCGGCTTTCATCAGTCCGTTTCTCGGACGCCTGGATGACGTCGGGGAGAATGGGCTGATTCTGTTGCAGGATATCGTCGACATCTATCGAAACTACGATTGGGATACCCAGGTATTGGCTGCGAGTATTCGCCATCCGATCCATGTGATCGAAGCGGCGCGCATGGGAGCCGACGTGGCGACGATG
>JBGTLE010000249.1:0-22431 GCA_041744295.1 Pyrinomonadaceae bacterium
CCGACAAGGCTAAAATTTGAACAGAGGCTTTGCCTTGCAAACCTGTCCTCAATTTAGCGGAAGGCATAGCCTTAGATTGAGTCGAACCCCGGTAAGCCATAGGCTTATCGCAAGGACAGTGGCAGAGCCTCAGGGAGAAAATCCTCGGCTAGCGGAACACATCATGTCTGAAAGTAATTGCCTCTTCTGTCGCATCGTTGCCGGTGAGATTCCTGCTGAACTGACTCATCAAGACGAGCGGTGCGTTGTGATTCGCGATATCAATCCGCAAGCACCAACTCACGTCTTGGTAATTCCCCGCGATCACCTTGAATCACTCAACGAAGCGAGCGCGAAAGACGAGGCTCTCCTTGGCCATCTCTTGAGAGTCGGCGCACGCATTGCCAACGAAGCCGGACATGCTGACGCAGGATTCCGCACAGTCATTAATACTGGCGCCGAAGCAGGACAATCCGTTTTCCACCTACACGTCCACGTTCTGGGCGGACGTCAGTTGAATTGGCCTCCCGGATAGCCGCCCCTCGCATTTCTTTAGCAACACTCGCGCAGCGCCTTTCCTTCACCTGGTACGCCGCCACTGCGCGTTTCGTAGCGCCATTCCCAATTCCCCGTTCATTCCTTGGTATCCCGATGGGCACGGCCATTGCCACTAGCTTCCACGGTGGAAATTTTTCGCAAGGGATGTGATTGATCGTGATAGCTAAAGCAGTCGTGGCAGCCTTGGTAGTCCTGGTTCTGACGCTAAGTGTTGTGGGCCAACAAGCAACCTTAAAATCCGAGAAACTCTCAGAGACAGATGAGCGTGAGGCGCTCGCTCTGGTTGAAAATCTCGAAGTTCGACTCGAAGAGTCTGGCGACATTCGACCAATCATGGACGACGTGTTCACCAGGGATTTTGCGATTCGTCTCAGAAGCTCACGCGACGGTGCGATTGGTTTTCCCTTCGCTGCCATCGCTCCCACAGTGCTGCAACAAACAAGCGATGAAGAGATCCTTCGTTACTACGCGGCAACTACTAACTTCATGTACTTTCTGTTCCGGAAGATGGGGAATGCGGAATTCCTCCGGCGACAAACGAGCAACGGAGGCGACGAACGAGACGAGGATCCAAACCCGGAACAGATCCTGGGCATAGAGGTTTTCAATCTGCTTAAGACTGACCCAGTAATGCGAAACGAGTTTCCTGGAAACGGCGAGACAAATTGCAACCCTGGACCATCAACCACAGTTGGTGAGATTTCTGCTTCGCCCGGCGACTCCCCTGTTACTGCGGTCGAACCTCAGCCTGACGTTGAATACTCGATAAACACTCTCGAAGAATTCAGAAAGCACCTCTCCACGATTGAAGACGCCAATGTACTGCTGAGAAGAGCAGCACGATCCTCGCTAACACTGAAAACAATTCTAGAGACGATTAAGCAAGGTGATAGCGCAGAGAGCAATCGCGACGACGTCACCCCACGACTGACAACACTTACCACTGACTGGATGCACTACCCTGTCGGCACGAACTTAGTCTGTGCTGACGCACTCGCCTTTCATGTAGACATGGTCAGAGTGGAAGGCAATTTAAAGATCGCGTCCCTCTATCTGATAAATGATTGATAGCGAGGCCGCGGAACAGCAAAGGCCTCGACAAGAGCACTCTCTCGTCGGGGCCTGCTTGTCTAATCGGCGCTTAACTTAGTCAGCCTTCGGCGCTACCTTGCGTACTGCCTCGGAAACCCCACTTTCATACTTTTTGAAGTTCTCGTTGAAGCGTTGCGCCAGATCCTTGGCCTGGCGATCGTATGCGTCTTTGTCCGCCCAGGTGTTTCGCGGCTGCAAAACTTCTTCAGGAACATCAGGACAAGTGACGGGAACACCCACGCCGAAAATCGGATCGGGCCTAGTCTCAACCTTTGATAGCGACCCGCTGAGAATCGCCCTGATCATCGCGCGCGTATGCCCAATCTTCATGCGATGGCCCACGCCATAGGCGCCACCACTCCAGCCCGTATTGATCAGCCAGCAGGCCGCATTTGAGTCGGCCATCCGTTTGCCCAAGAGATCGGCATAAACTCCAGGGTGATGAACCATGAACGGCGCGCCAAAGCACGTTGAGAAAGTCGCTTCCGGCTCTTTCACACCGCGCTCCGTGCCGGCAACCTTCGCGGTGTAGCCGGAGAGGAAGTGATACATCGCCTGCTCAGGCGTCAGCCGAGCAACTGGTGGCAGCACGCCAAACGCATCGGCGGTGAGCATGATGATGTTCTGTGGATGCCCGCCGTGACCTTCCGGAACAATGTTCGGAATGCTTGTCAGCGGATAAGATGCGCGCGTGTTCTCAGTTTTGGCCGCATCATCGAGATCGATTTGACGGGTGGCTGGATCAAAAACCACGTTCTCCAAAATCGTCCCGAACATCCCGGTGGTGCGATAGATGTCGGGCTCCGCTTCCGGCGACAACCTGATCACCTTGGCGTAACAGCCGCCTTCAAAGTTAAAGACGCCGTTGTCTGACCAACCGTGTTCGTCGTCACCAATCAACTGGCGCTCAGGATCGGCGGAGAGGGTCGTCTTGCCGGTGCCAGAAAGGCCAAAAAAGATTGCGACATCGCCACCGGCGCCCACGTTGGCGGAACAGTGCATGCTCATCACACCGCGCTGCGGCAGCAGGTAGTTGAGAATCGTGAAGACGCTTTTCTTCGTTTCACCCGCGTAAGACGTCCCACCAATGAGCACGAGTCGCTGGCGAAAGTCGAGGAGAATAAACGTTGGCGAACGCGTCCCGTCTTTCTGCGGATCAGCCTGGAAACTCGGAAAATTAATGATCGTAAATTCGGGATGGTGGGCCGTGGCCGAGTCATCACTAATGAACATCGTCCGGGCAAAAAGTGAGTGCCAGGCGAATTCATTAATCACCCGCACGGGCAGACGATAATCAGGATCGGCGCCGGCGAAGGTGTCCTGCACAAAGAGATCGCGGCCCGCTGCGTGCGCCATCATGCGAACCTTCAAGGCATTAAACTTCTCTGGTGAGATTTCTTTGTTTACTTCGCCCCAAAAAACCTGCTGTTCGCTGGAAGGCTCGCGCACAATCGCTTTGTCTTTCGCAGCGCGTCCGGTGTGCTCGCCGGTATCGACCAGCAAAGCACCCTGATTTGAGAGCATGCCTTCATTTCGCCGCGCCACCTCTTCGTAAAGCTCGGGGCTGGTCAGATTCCAATAGACTCGGGCGGCGCCGCGAATGCCGTAATTGTCCAGTTCATAATCAGTGCGTTTATGGCCCAGATGCTCAGTCAGTCTTTCAGTGCGTAATGAAGTCATCTCATCTCCAGTTCGTTAGTAAATTGATTGGGCGGATCCTGATTGCGGTCAAGAGCGGTCATCCGGCGAGCTGCGTCGCGCGTGGGCCAGTTCGCGGATGGCGAAAGCCAGGTCGCGGGCGGCGCGCTCGATCCTGTCGGCATAACCGTCAAGTGTGTCCGCTTCATCAGTCGAACGGATTGCCACTGCTGCCAAGGCACCCTCAATCTGTTCGATCAGCCTGTTTGATTCAGTCTCTGCCTCTTGTTCGGCTCGACTCATTTGCGGGATGGAAAGAACTTGTTTCATTGCTTGACCCCTGCCCTGCCTTGCTGAAAAATTATTTCCCGAGGCGCAATATAAAGATAGAAACAAACGAGGGCCATGAGCTGTTTTAGTGTTTGTCTTTACTAATTTCTATATCACGAAGCCCTTGTGTGGCAAGGCCGCAATCAGAACCGCACGGCAGTGACCCGGTCACGATCAGAACTGCTAGCGGCAGCGACCGGGTCACGATCAGAACCGCAAGCGGCAACGACCGGGTCGACTCCCAAGAAATACCGTTCGATTCCAGAGAATCTTAATGCCATTGAATCAAAGAAGCATTTCAGAATAACGTTGAATCCCAGGGCAACCGACCCGGTCGCTGCCGCTTGCGGTTCTGATGTGAACCCAGTTTCGAGATGCCCAACAAACCCACGCCCAACAAATTCACCAAACAAGAGTGGCGGTTGATCGAGCGGTTGCGAACACCTGCGCTCGTACAGCGCTACTTTTCTGAGATGCCGTACAACTGGGAAAGTAATGGAGGGACGCTGCGCTCATTTCGCGAAGCGATCAAGAAGAACGAGGCGCATTGCCTGGAAGCGGCAGTCGCGGCAGCCGTGATTCTCGAGCAACATGGATTTCCGCCGCTGCTCCTGGATCTCGAATCACACGATTTGCTTGACCACGTGATCTTCGTTTTTCAGAAGGACGGAAGGTGGGGTTCAATTGCGCGTTCGCGCGATATTGGTTTGCACGGCCGTCGCCCGGTGTTTCGCACGCTCCGGGATCTGGTGTGGAGTTACTTCGACCCCTACATCGATTTTTCCGGACGCATTAAAGGGTACGGTTTGGCGGACTTGCGAGAGCTCGGAAACTACGATTGGCGTCTTGCGCCGTACAATATGCACAAGATTGAAGACTACCTTCGCCAGATGCCGCATCGTCCGCTTGCCTCTTCAGACAAACGCTACGAGTATTGGGCGGAACGCTATAAACAGTATAAGAAGAGGTATCCGCAGCAGTCTCCGCAGTACTACCCCAATCGGCATCAGTGGATGTTGTGACAACTAGCGGCTTTTGAGGCAAAGCTACTAGCAAAAAACTTGGCAGTACAGCCACGTCGGGTCGTCTCGTGCCCGCCATTTACGACAGAGCTTGCGATGGTATACTTCAAAACAAATCTCACTGGAGAAACCGTCATGGCATGGGTCAACACATCTCCTTTAGTCAAAACCTACACGCTGGAAGAATTCTGGGAACTTCCTGAGCCGCCAGACCACTCCAAGCTCGAACTAATTGCCGGAGTTCTTTATATGACCCCTCCACCTGGTCAACCTCAGGATACCGTTGCCAGCAGACTCATTCGCCTGCTAACAGGATTTCTCATTAACACAGCCGACAAAGGCACCTTATACGTTCCGCGAGCGGCTATCTGGACCAGTCCAAACACTTATCTCGAGCCGGATCTGTTTTACGTTTCTGCGGAAACAGAAGCGCGACTCGACCCAGATCACCGCACCACAGCCGACCTGGTGGTGGAAGTTATCTCACCGGGCTCTGCGATTTACGATCGCAATACCAAGGCCGACACGTATGGTGCACTTGGCATTGCGGAACTCTGGCTGGTTGATGAAGTGGCCGAGACTTTGGAAGTTAGAAATCAGAATGAGGGGCGGTTGGTCTCGTCGGGAGTCTTTCAGAAAGACGACGCAGTAGTCTCAAGGGTGTTTCCGAAGATTGACCTACGCGCACAAGAGATCTTCGAAAAGCGTAGTTGATGCTCGGCGGGCCCCCGGCGCTCGCAGTGAAACGAAGCTTGCTTCGACTGTCATAGTGCCTGCGCTTCGTTACGAAG
Organism: Pyrinomonadaceae bacterium; assembly: GCA_041744295.1. GTDB lineage: Bacteria > Acidobacteriota > Blastocatellia > Pyrinomonadales > Pyrinomonadaceae > PSRF01. The sequence continues at coordinate 5,411 of JBGTLE010000249.1, forward strand.
GAGCATCCGATTCTCTTTCGCTTTCACGATCGTGTGCGCCACCACGGCGCTCACAATAATCGCGCCACCGATCAGCGCCCATTTCGCCGGCCGCTCACCCAACAGCAGAAACACCCAAAGCGGATTCAACACCGGCTCGATGTATCCGACGATCCCCGCATCAAGCGATCGGATCCCGAGCGACATTCCCCTGGTAAAGAGCGTGTACGCCACGCCGATCTGCACGATTCCAAGGTAGGCAACAGCCACCGCATCGTTAATGGTGAGATGCGAGACAGCCGCCAACCCCACCGGCGCGGTTACCAGCACGACCAACAAATTTCCATAGATGACTGATGAAGCGCGATTCACTTCGCGGGCGCTTGAATGCCTGAGCAGGAGGAAGTAGCAGGCGAAGCAAACACCCGAAGCAAGCGCCAGTAGATTGCCGGTCACATCCTGCGGTCTTAGCTTTCCCACGAAAAAGAGCGACATCCCCGCGATGCAGGCGATCACCACGATTAGGTCTCGACGGCGAAACTTCTCCTTGTAAAGAAGCGGCTCGAGAATGAGCACGTAAATGGGCGCCGTATATTGCAGAAAGATCGCGTTGGCGGCGGTCGTGGCTTTCGTTGCTAAAACAAACAGGACCAGCAGCGCGGCATAAAGCACTGAGGCCAGCGCCGTGACTTTGTTTATCCCGAAGCCCTCGCGACGCGTGAAGATGGCGACGGTGATTGCGGCGAGCAGCGATCGTCCGAATGACAGTTCAAGGCCCGACAGAGAGGTCCATTTGATGAAGAGTCCGCCGGTGCTCCAAATGATCGCCGCAGCGAGCACGAAGAGCAGCGGATTCACACTCGAGCTTGCTGTCGAGTTGTTGGATTCAGGCATCAGGCTTGAATTGCTACGTTTCTGACTCGCTTTCTTTCAGCGACTGCAGATACTTTCCGTAAACACCGTTCCACGGCGGAATGACGATCGAGACCGCCCCCGTCGTCTGGGCCTGGCAGGCGAGTCGAATGAGCGGCTTTGATTCTACCGTGTCGATATAGCCGAACTTTTTCACCTGCTTTCCTTCGCGCGTGGCCACGGCGGAAAGTTTTTCCGCGCCACCTAAAACCCCCACCCAACAAGTTCCACAAGAAGCGGAGCGGCACTCGACTGGGATTGGACCTTCAACGCGTCGGGGATCGACTTCGCGCCAGTTGCGTGTCTGGTCGTCGGCCGCGCCCCAGGCAAGATCCTGCAGGTGGTTCATCTTGTACTTCGCAGCGTCGTCATTCTCGTCGTAGGTGACGGTCCATTTCTTGTTGACCGTTCGCAGGAAACCAAACAGCCCCTGGCTATCGTCTTTAGCACGGTCTTTGAGGACTTGCGCCGCAGAGTTCTTGACGCTTCTGCGATTGATCGCGATGTTTCCCGCGGCCGATTTGAAAGCTTCAGCACCGGCCTGCTGCATAGTCATAAAAGCCACGGCTGTAATTGCGGTCACCAGCGAAGCCTCAACCTTGAGCGTTGACGCGACCTTGGCTGCTACGGCAAGCACCTCGTCGGCAAGCCGTGGGGTGTTTGCATTCGTGAAAGATGCGGCCTGCTGCTCCAGGGCTTTTTTCACTTCCGGCCAATAGCGATGTCCGTAAAGAAACTTATGTGAAGAATCGATCTGATCTTTCAGCCAGTAGTTTCCCTGCAAGAGTAGTTGCTGTTTGAGCTTCTCAGGCTCGACTGAGTTCTGCAGCACCTGGAACAGGGAGAGGGGATAGAAGGAAAACCAGATCTGTAAAGCGGTCTTGTCTACTTCGTGAGTTGAACGCAGCAGCGAAGTGATCGCTCCTGCCCAGGTATCCTCATCGTGTTGCCATAGAAAGTTCTCAAAAGCTGTTTTGGTTGTCGTATTCGTCACAGACGTACTCATTGATACCTCAGTCAATATTTTCGTGTTTAGTTGAACCCGATACTTTAGCGTAAGAAGCTATCAGGCCCAAACGGTGCGGATCTAATCCACAGATTACGCAGATGACACAGATTACAATGACAATGCCGAGCAGGAGCCAATTCCGCAATGGGTAAACTTGTTTCTTCCTTCATCGGTGTAATCTGTGGCTAACTCTTACCTAATTCCATCAAAGGAGGGTATTCATGGAAGCAGATCAACCACCGGGTTCGAAGACCCCTCGTTCACTCGACAGCGCCTACAGTTTCTCAGTCAGCATCGCGCTGGGCTTGGCCCTTTTTATCGGCGGGCTGGTGATCAGTCTTACTTTCGCCAACACCAGTGTCGTGGGTTTGATCTTTGGCGTTCCGCTAATCCTTGCGGGCCTCGCGGTTCCGCTCGTCATGATGCGGAACGAACTGTTTACGAAGCACGAAGTCGCAGGCGAATGCCCACACTGTGCCGCGCCCCTCAAGACATCAGATGCGACGCTCAAGCTCGAGTGTCCCGGTTGTGGTGGAACGGTCGTGGTGCGGGATATGACGTTGCGCGCGGGCTGATTAGTTAGTGAGCAAGTAGCCACCCCAGATTCTGGTCCAATAGTCGCTAAGGGTCAGGGCAAAGAGAATAGCCAGCCAGAAAAGCGCCGAGCCGATGATTACCCAAATCAGTCTCGAGCTGTAGCGGACGTGCATGAAGTAGAGCACCACGAGCGTGGCTTTGACGGACGCAATCGTTAAAGCAATGATCACGTTGAGGGGTCCAGGGAAATCGATCTGGCCGGCCCACACAGTCAGCGCCGTTCCCACCATCAAGGCGAGAAAAATCAGGACATAAGTTTTGATCGGAACTACGTGCTCGCTCATGGCCGGCGTCTCAAAGAGTCTCAAGTCTCAGGGTTTCAAATCTCAAATCTCAAATAACTCCAGGGTTTCAAAATCTCGAGTGTCACTTCTGACCCCTGTGTCTTGAGACCCACTCCTAGTGTGCAAAGTGTCTTCCCAACAAATACAGCAGCGGAAAGAGGAAAATCCAAATCAAATCGACAAAGTGCCAGTAGAGGCCCGATATCTCCACCGGGCTGTGATACTCCGGTCCGTACTTACCTCGCCACGACCAATAGAGAATCACCAGTAGCAATCCCACACCGATAATCATATGAATGGCGTGCATGCCGGTCATCGCGAAATAGATCCAGTAGAACATCTCTACCTTCTGCGGATTCGCTCCGGGGAGCAAGTGAACTTCATTCGGACTGAACGGCGCGCTGGGAATCAGTTTTCCCGGAATCAAATGGTGGACATACTTTTCGTGATATTCAACCGCCTTGATTCCGAGGAAGGCAGTGCCGAGCACGATCGTCAGCATGAGCGCGATGATCAGGTTGCGTTGCTTGCCGAGCTGAGCACTGTACACAGCCATTGCCATCGTGAAGCTGCTTAGAATCAGCACAACCGTGTTCACGGTCCCGAGTGTCAGATCGAGGTGATTGCTCGCCGAAGCAAACTCCATCGGGTACAGCGAGCGGTAGAGCGTGTACGCCAGGAACATTCCGCCAAAGAACATCAACTCAGTCACCAGGAACACCCACATCCCGAGCGTGCCCGCTTCGCGCTGCTGCTCCATGTTCTCAAAATGGTGCTGCAGTCCCGGGTGGTGACTTGCCTCGTGCTCTATTGCAACTGCCAACTTTGCTCTCCTGTTAACTTCGCTCCGTTATTGTCAAACTGTCGGTCTGCCATCGATCACCACGTCGGCGTCAGCGAGGTTCTCATTGTTCTTCAGTTTGCCGATTACTTCCGTCTCCTCTGGCGGCGCAAACTCGTACGCTTCCCACGTAACGATCGGCGTCACTTCAAAGTTCGCCGTTGGCGGCGGTGACGGCGTGCGCCATTCAAGTCCCGGCAGATGCCACGGATTGGCCTCCGCATGCTTGCCATAACGCATCGACCAGATCAGATATATAGCCGGGATCAATAAACCAAATCCGAGAATCGAGGCGCCCGCCGATGACAGGACGTTAAAGACCTGAAACTCCGGCGGGTAAGCGTGATAGCGCCGCGGCATTCCCAGATAGCCCGCGATGAACTGTGGCAAGAATGTCAGATTGAATCCCACGAAGATGACGAGCGCCGCGAACCGGCCCCAGCCTTCCGGATACATGCGACCAGCAATCTTCGGCCACCAGTAATGCAAGCCACCGAGGTAAGCCAGCAACGTGCCACCGACCATGATGTAGTGGAAGTGGGCCACGACGAAATAGGTGTCGTGCACGTGAATGTCCAGGCCCATGCTGGCGAGGAACAGCCCGGTCATGCCGCCGATCGTAAACAAGCCGATAAAGCCGAGCGCGTAGAGCATCGGCGTGTCGTACGAGATCGATCCCTTGTAAAGCGTCGCCGTCCAGTTGAAGACCTTAACCGCCGAGGGAATCGCCACCGCGAAACTGAGGAACGAAAAGACCATGCCCGCATAAGCCGATTGGCCTGAGACGAACATGTGGTGGCCCCAGACGAGAAAACCGAAGACCGCAATCGCCAGACTCGAAAACGCGACGAAGGAGTAGCCAAAAATATTCTTCCGCGAAAAGTTTGCGATCAGCTCGCTGATCACACCCATTCCGGGCAGCACCATGATGTAGACGGCCGGATGCGAGTAAAACCAGAACAGGTGCTGAAAGAGCACCGGGTCGCCGCCGATTGCCGGATCGAAGATTCCAACCCGAGCCAGTCGCTCAAACGCGCGAAGCAGAATCGTGCTCGCGATCACCGGCGTGCCGAGAATCATGATCAACGAAGTCGCGTACTGTGCCCAAAGGAACAAGGGCATGCGGAACCAGGTCATGCCCGGCGCGCGCATCGTGTGAATGGTGACGATAAAGTTCAGCCCGGTAAGAATCGAAGAGAAGCCATTGATGAAGATTCCGAGACCGGTGGCGAGGACGTAACTATTTGAGAACGTCGTGCTGTAAGGGGCATAGAAAGTCCAGCCCGTATCCACTCCCCCGGCAAGCAGCGCGTAGATGGTAACCACACCGCCGATGAGGTAGAGATACCAGCTCAACAGATTGATCCGAGGAAAGGCGAGATCCTTGGCGCCGATCATCAGGGGGACCAGGAAGTTCCCCAGCGTCGCCGGAATCGACGGTATCAGGAAGAAGAAGACCATCAGGATACCGTGTTGCGTAAATACTTTGTTGTAGGTGGTGGATGAAAGGAAATCGCCCTGGGGCGTCAAAAGTTCCAGCCGGATCAGCATGGCGTAAATGCCGCCAACCATAAAGAAGAATGTGATTGACGCCAGGTACAACAGCGCAATGCGCTTATGGTCCTTCGTCAGCAGCCACGACTTGAGGCCGTAGGTGGCATTTATGTAGTTCACCTTTGCTGCCGATGGTAATTCGAATGACTCTTCCGCTCTCATAATTCCCTTGCTGATTATTTCGGGTTCACCTGTTTGCGGGCGCTGGCGACGACGCCGGTGTTGTCGCCGGGTTAGCCCGTGGACTTGTCGCCGGCGTCGCCGGCTGCGGACCTGTTGCCTGCAGCGATTTGATGAACGCCATTAAGTGAATGACTTGTTCCGGCGTCACCTGGCCCTGGAACGTTGGCATGATTGGTCCAAAGCCCGATACGAGTTTTGCATTCGGGTCCTCGATCGACTCTCGCAGATAAGCCTCATCCGCAATCGCTGTCTGTCCGTTCGTCAAGAAAACCTGGCGACCAAAAAGTCCCGCGAGTGCCGGGCCGCGCCCACCTTCGCCATTCGTTCCGTGACAGGAAACGCAGCCGAGTGATTGATAGAGTTGCTGGCCGGCGGCAGCAGGTGTTTGCTGGTTGGCGTTACCGCTGAGCCAGTTGTCGAATTCGGTTGACTCCATCACCACCACGGTCCCGATCATTCCCGAGTGGTTCATGCCGCAATACTCGGCGCAGAAGAGGTGATACCGGCCCGGCTTGGTTGCTTCGAACCATTGCGTCGTATACCTGCCGGGAAGCACATCCGCCTTGATCCGAAAAGCGGGAATGAAGAAAGAGTGGATGGTGTCTTCCGAAGTCATGATCAACTTGATCTTGCGACCAACAGGAACGTGCAACTCGTTAATCTCGCGCTGGCCGGTCGTGTGTTGCAGCTTCCACATCCACTGCTTGCCCACCACGTAAATTTCATTCGAGTTAACCGGCGCTCGCATTTGATCGAAGTAGACCTGCGCGCCCCAGGCAAACATGCTCATGGCGATAATGAAAGGAACTACTGACCAGAGTGTTTCCAGCTTATGCGATCCGGCCACCGGTCGCGGAATCTCAAAAGGGCTGCGGCGGCGGAATTTGATAACGAAGAAAATGAGTACGCCGGCGATTAAGACGGTAAAGAAAATGGTTACGCCGGTGAGGTAGAGATAGAGCGCATCGACGTTGCTCGAGTTTGTCGAAGCACTCTCCGGCATGAATGGAAGCCAGGACGACTGCATAAACTCAGGCGGTACCTCCTGCCTTTTTAAGATTTAGTTTGGCTGTGCCGCGGCGTCGCATCACAAAGAACATCCCCACTATTGCCACCAGCGTCAACACGCCTCCGATGCGAATGAGATTGATCACCGCCGCTCCATATTTTCCCGTAGCCGGATCGTAGTGGTAGCAATAGAGCATCAGCTTATCCATGGGCGAGCCAATCTTGTTCGCCGATGCTTCGATCAGGCCCAGCCGCAAGTCCTTGGGCGCGTATTCGATTCCGTAGAAGTAACGGGCCAGTTTGCCTTGCGGCGTCGCCACGAAGATCGCGCTGCCATGCGCAAACTGGTTGGACGCCGCGTCAAAGTGATACCGAAAACCGATTGCCTCGGTCAGACGCTTGATGTTTGCATCGTCGCCGGTCAGGAAATGCCAGCCTGCCGTTGCGTCGGCCCGTTTCGCTTCCGGTAAGTAATCGACGTAGACCTTTTTCTTATTCGTTGCCTGGGTCGCAGTCTCGCGGCTGTCGAAACTTACCGTCACCACGTCGAACTCTTTTCCGGGGCTGAAATTCATTACCCGGAAAGCGGTAACCATTCCGTTGAGCACCTGATTGCAAAGCATCGGACACTCGTAATAGACGAGCGAGATCATCACCGGCTTTTTGCCAAAGTAATCAGCCAGCTTTACGTTTTCACCCCTTTCGTTCTTGAAAACCAGATCGAGCGGGAGCTGCTCATTTAACTTCTGATCGATGCCCACGCCGTCCAATGCTTTTGGCAGACCAGTTGGAGCCGAGGGCGTATACGGCCGCGAGTTGTAGAGTGGAGAACCGCCTTTCGGTACTCCGATTTGTGCGACCGCAACCGAGGACACTGAGCAGACGGCGAGCACGGCGAAGCAGATGCCGAGCATTGCGGTGCTAAGTCGCGTCGTCATCGTAAGAGATCGCTGCTGTTTACTACTTCTCATCACTTGCCGTTCTGAATAGTTCGACCGGAGCTCGCCGCAGTGGGCAAGTTGCCGGGATACTCGTCCCAATTTCCCGCGCCCGGTTTTGTCTTGATCGCATTGCGCTCAAGCAGCTTCTTCATCGCTTGATCGATTGGCAGGCCAAAGCTCGTACTGGTTTCGTCTGTCCTGCCCGTCGTCAGGAGGCGCTCCCATTGCGCGCGCAGTACGCGGTATTCCTCCTGCGGTTTTCCGGGAGCATGCTCAGAGTCGAGATTCACGATGCTTCCGTTTTCCAGTTTTACGCCAAAGCCCGGGGCCCCCTGGAGTCTCGGCTCGGGCGGAATCCGTTCTTGCTGAGTCATCGCCATCGGGCCGGGCCGCGTTTCGTAATTCCTTGATTCGAATTGCCGGTCGAGCAGTTTGAAGAGGGCGTACATCAATCCGAAAGTGGCCAACGTCATCAAGGTCAGCCCAATCACAAACTTCGTAAGCGCTTCCACGCTGACGTCGCTCGTTTCATGAGTCACGTCGACGTTCTTGATGTATGACACATCGGGCAGATCCGTGATGTGTCCGTGCTGATGGTCGCTGCCCTTGTTGTGTTTTGCCATAACTCTCTTCAGTGGCTCGAGTGCGAATGAGCCTGTTCTAAAACACTTTCATATCTGGGGTCGTTGATGGCGACTAGCGGCATCTTGCCCAGTTGCCAGAAATAGGCAGCCAACCAAAATCCACCTATACCCACAGCCGCACCGATATTGGAAATGATGTCCATTGGTTGGTTGAAAAGGCGATCGCCGGTAAAGTTCGGCATCACCATCCAAAAGAAATCCACGAGTCGCATAAAGAGAATCAGCACCGCCACGATTACTAACTTGCCCGCGTCTTGCTTAACCGATCGCGACAGCAAAGTGAGAAACGGAAAGGCAAAGTGCAGGAGCGCCACGGCCACGACAATTACGCCCCACGCGCCGCGAGTGCGTGGCAGGTAATAGGTGATCTCTTCCGGAAGGTTGCCCGACCAGATAATCAAGTACTGCGAAAAGGCGAAGTAGGTCCAAAGCATCACGAGGGCCAGCATCAGCTTGCCGAGATCGTGAAAGTGGCGCTGGCCGACGATCTGATTGAGTGGCGCGTGTCTTGAAAGCACTGCCATCATCGCGATTACAAAGGCGAGCGCGCTGACTCCCCAGGCGGCGACGAAAAGCAATCCGAACATCGTCGACATCCAGTGCGGGTCGAGCGACATGACCCAATCGACCGCCACGATAGTTACTGTAAAAACAAAGAGCACCATTCCCGGGCCGCTCAAAATCGTCATCTTCTTTGCGAGTCGTTTGTCGCCCGTACGATCCTGCTCACGCGACCAGCGATTCAGGACGAAAGCCAGCAACATCCAAATGGCGAAACAGAAAATTGTGCGCCCTATAAAGAACGGTATGTTCAGATACTTTGTTTTGCCGAGTGTCGCGAGTTCCGCAACCTCATCCGCATGGGTCCAGGGATAAAGCGCATGCATACCCAGCACGATGGGAACAAACAGCAGCAACATCAGCGGTAAGGTGCGCGTCGCTGCTTCGAGTGGTCGTCTGATTACCATTCCCCAGCCACCGCCCGTCAGGTGTTGCAACATCAACAACACCAGCGAACCAAGCGGTATTCCAATCCAGAACGCATAGGCGAAGAGATACGAGCGGAAGAACTGATCGTGGTTCATGAAGAAACCGATGACGAGCAGCAACGCGCCCACCGCGCCGGCGATCAAAGCAAGCCACTGAAAGCGTTTCAAATCCACGGCAGTTGTGTTGGCGGAAATCATTGATGGTCTCCGCTCGAGGTGTTGTGTGCCGCCGGCGACGGGGACCCGGTTGGCGTCGCGGTCCGGTTTTGTCGCCCTTCCTGGCTCAGCTGTAATGCCCGAACGTAGGCGATGATGGCCCAGCGATCGCGCGCATCGATCTGTGGAGCGTAGCTCGGCATTACTCCCCAGCCATTAGTAATAGCGTCAAAGTAATGGCCCACCGGCGCCTGGCGCAGGCGATCGTCATGAAACGAAGCGGCACGACGGAACCCACGCCTGACAATCATGCCGTCACCGTAACCAGTCAGACCGTGGCAGGCTGAGCAGAAGATCTCGTAACGTTGCTTGCCGCGCGCGAGGACTTTGTCGTCCACCGCAAACGGAAATGTATCGACGTCGTCGGGATAGGCGGCCGCGCCTTGTGGCGTTTGCCCAGCGATTGTCGGCGCGGGCTGCGTCGTTGGTTGGGCCGTCGCCGCGCCCCGCTTTTTCCCGGTAAAGAATTCGGTGTCGGCGCGAAGAAACCCGCGCGCGACGGTTCCTTCGATAGGCTGGCGCATTGACAGGCCATCGCTATAAAACCTTGAAGAGCGATAAGGCTTCATCTTCGGCTGATCTTGCATGTCCGTACGACAGGAAGCCCCGAACGTGAGACAGAGGAGAGCGAGGAGGAAGAGGCGGAGACGCGGAGACGCGGAGACGCGGGGAGACGGCGACGCGGAGTTATTCATCGAGACTTCTATTTTCAGTTCGTTAACGATCATCGCTGCTTGTAATTCTTCTCCGTATCCCCGAGTCTCCCCGAGTCTCCGCATCCCCGTGTCCCCGCATCTCCGCCTCTCCGCGTCTCCCCGTCCCCGCGTCCCCGCGTCACACTTCCACGTCGATCACATCACGCGCACCTTCGAGCTGCTTCATAAATTGGAGCACCTCATCATGCTTGAACTTCGGATCGTTGGCCTCGATCACAAAGAAAAAGCGATCGCGTGTGGCCTGGGCAAAGTTAGGGGCGTTGAAAACCGGATGATAAGGCTGCGGCAACTTGTTCAAAGCCAGCATGCCAAAAACTGCCGCAAAGGCCGCGCACAAAACGGTGCTCTCGAAAGTGATCGGAATGAATGCCGGCCAGCTATTCAACGGTTTGCCGCCCACATTGAGTGGGTAATCGATAACCTCCATCCAGTACTGCATGAAAAAGCCGCCCAGCCCGCCGATGATTCCACCAATCAACACGATGAGCGGCAAGCTGGTGCGCGTGAAGCCAATGGCCTCCGACAATTCTTCGATTGGGTATGGCGAATATCCATTGATGCGTCGATAGCCAGCCTCATAGGTGGTGCGCGCGGCCGCAACCAGGTCCGACGGATTATCAAACTCAGCCATCACGCCGTAGAGCGGCGGCGTGTGTTTGCGGGACGCGGGGTGATGCGGAGACGCGGGGACCGGGACTGACGCGGGGACACGGGGATGGGGAGACGCGGTGGTCTCATCGGGTCTCTGCTCGTCTCTTGATTTGTCTCGATCGTCAGCCATCACTCTTATCGACTAGCCTGTCTCGGCGTCTCCTTGTCCCCGTTTCCCCGCGTCCCCGCGTCTCCGCGTCTCCGCGTCCCCTCTATTCCTCAACCTCCGCATCCGGCAAGATCGTGCGCATCTCGAAGATCGAAATCATCGGCAGGAAGCGAATGAACAGAAACAGCAGGGTAAAGAAGAAGCCTATCGTGCCCACGAACATCGCCCAATCCCATTGCGTCGGCTGATAGTTTCCCCAGGACGACGGCAGATAGTCGCGATGCAAACTCGTCACGATAATCACAAACCGTTCCAACCACATCCCGATGCTTACCACTATGCAGATCAACCACAACATCAGCAGGTTCGCACGTACTTTCTTGAACCACAGAAACTGCGGCGCAATGATGTTGCAGAGAATCAGCGCCCAGTAGTAACCCGCGTACGGCCCGGTCATCCGGTTCCAGATCATGTAACGCTCGTATTGATTGCCGCTGTACCACCCGAAGAAAGCTTCAACGACATAGCCGTAACCGACAATCAACCCCGTTGCGAGCATCACCTTTGCCATGTTGTGTACGTGGCGCATGGTGATGAAACCCTCCAGGCCATAAAACTTGCGCAGCGGAATCGTCAGCAGCAACACCATGGCGAAACCTGCGTAGATGGCGCCGGCCACGAAGTAAGGCGGAAAGATCGTTGCGTGCCAGCCGGGAATGATGCCGACTGCGAAGTCGAAACTGACGATCGTGTGCACTGAAAGCACGAGCGGCGTGGCCAATCCGGCAAGCAGTAAATAAGCCATCTCATAACGATGCCAGTGGCGCGCGGATCCGCGCCAGCCCATTGCGAGCAGTCCATAAAGAATCTGCCAGGGCTTGCTCCGGGCGCGATCACGTAGCGTTGCGAAGTCCGGAATCAAGCCAATGAACCAGAAGAGCGCCGAAACGGTTGCGTAAGTGGAAACTGCAAATACGTCCCACATCAACGGGCTGCGGAACTGCGGCCAGATTCCCATGGTGTTCGGATAAGGAAACAGCCAATACATTAACCATGGACGTCCGAGGTGGAAAATCGGATACATGCCGGCCTGGGCCACCGCGAAAAGCGTCATGGCTTCGGCGAAGCGGTTGATGGACGTGCGCCACTCCTGACGCATCAACAGCAGAATCGCTGAAATCAATGTGCCCGCGTGGCCGATGCCGATCCACCAGACGAAGTTGAGGATATCCATGCCCCAGGCGACGGGAACGTTGATGCCCCAAAGTCCAATGCCGACGAAAACCAGGTTGAAGATGGCGAGCATCAACAACTGGAAAAGCGCAAAGGAGATGGCAAACCCGATGAACCAGGCGATCGGCGTCTTACGTTTTAAGACGATCGAGCTGATCTTGTCGGTTACCGAAGCAAACGTCATCCCCGGTTCAATAACCGGCGCTGTCGTGTGATGAACCTGGCTGTGTGGTTCGTCTTGCATCGCTAAAGAAAAATTTCTAGTTTCGAGTTTCTAGTTAGTCCTGATTCTCAAGTACTGAGCTCCAACAATGGAGCACGTGCTAGTCAAAATGCTAAAGAAAAGTTTCTGGTTCTAGTTTCTAGTGACGACAGTTCTTACTTCCAAAGCGACAAAAAACGTTCGATATTCTTCCCCGCTGATCCACTTCCAAGCTAGCTTTCAAGAACTAGAAACTAGAAACTTGAAACTAGAAACTTCAGTGCGCACCCTTGGTTATCTCCGGATTCGGATTACGCCGCTCCTCTAAATAAGTCGTGCGTGGGCGCGTGTTCAATTCGGCCAACAGCGAGTAGTTCCGTTCCTGAGCTTTCAATTTCGACACACGACTGTTGGGATCGTTGACGTCGCCAAAGACAATTGCCTCAGCAGGACAAACAGCCTGGCAAGCGGTCACGATCTCTCCGTCCCTGACTTTTCGGCCTTCATTTTCCGACGTGATCTTCGCTTCCTGAATTCGCTGCACGCAGTAGGTGCACTTTTCCATCACCCCGCGGCTGCGCACGGTCACTTCCGGATTGCGCATCAACTGGTAAGTGGGCGTGTCCCAGTCCTGATAAAGGAAGAAATTGAAGCGCCGCACTTTGTAGGGACAGTTGTTCGAGCAATATTTGGTTCCGACACAGCGGTTGTAGACCATGTCGTTGAGCCCTTCGGCGCTGTGCACCGTCGCATGCACCGGACAGACTGGTTCGCAAGGCGCGTTTTCACAGTGCATGCAGGGCACCGGCATGAAATGCGTGCCCTCCGGATGATTCTCGTCATGGCCCTCGAAATAGGTGTCGACGCGAATCCAGTGCATCTCACGACTCCGCGCGACCTGTTCTTTACCGACGATCGGAATATAGTTTTCCGATTGGCAGGCTACCGTGCAGGCATTACAACCGACGCAGTTGTTCAAGTCGATCGCCATGCCCCACGCGTAACCCATTCCAAACTTCTTTGAATCGTGCTCACTCGGATCGTAAAGCGTCATGTCCGGCCCCGGCTCGGGATGTCTTCCGTGGCCGTCATCCTTATGGTCCTCGCCGACATTGCTGGAACGAACAATGTCGCGGCCTTCCATCATGAAATGGGTCTGCGTGGACGCTAGTTCATAGCTGGGGCTGTCTCGTTCGACTGTTGCGCCGGTCGCAAACCACGGTGAATCGGAAGTGCGAATCGGGTAAGCGTCAAATCCGTGTCCATTACCGACGCGTCCCGCGAGACGCCGGCCATAGCCGAGATAGATCGTGATCACGTTGTCTGGTTGGCCAGGAGTTATCCAGGTCGGGACGCCGTTAAGCGTTTGACCGCCTTTAGTAATTTTCAAAGTGTCTACCCAAATATCGCCACCCTTTTCGCCGACTCTTCGCGCCAGTCCCAACTGCTTTGCTGTGTTCGGACTAACGAGGGCCGCGTTGTCCCAGGTAACTTTGTTCAGCGGCTTTGGCAACTCTTGCAGCCAGCCGTTGTTCGCGAACCGGCCGTCGAAAACGGTTGGATCGGTGCGAAAGACGAGTTCAAATTGGCCGGAGGGTGTTGGGGGTTGGGTGTTGGGTGTAGAAGGTGTTGCAGCTGCTGACGTGCCGGTATTTCCGGACGCAGTTCGCGTTGGCAGTGCTGTGTTCGGGATGAACCCGTCGTGCACCCACTTTCGCCACGACATTTCAAAGTCAGCAGTCGGCGTCGCGGCAGGCGTCGGAGACGGCGTTGAAGCTGGTTGAGCCGCCGCCAATGGCGTTCCCGCTGCGCGAGCGTTCTGCGGCGTCGGGTTCTGTTGACCAGAAGCTGTGGACGTTGCTGCACTCGCAGCGGGTTTTGGTCCATGTGCCAGCCAGTACGCGCGAACTATTTCCAAAGGCTTCTGGTCATACTGCGGCGTGAACACTGCGAGGAACTCATGCACGCTCTTACTTTGATATAGCGGTTCGATGAGCGGCTGCACGATCGAAACCGTACCGTCGAAAGCTCGCGTGTCGCTCCACGCTTCCAAAAAATGGCTTTCTGGAATGTGCCAGTGACAAAGCTCGGAAGTTTCATCACGGTGAAGACTTAAGTGAACCCGCGTCTTCACTTTGAACAGCCGGTCCTGGTTCAACTTGAGATCCGCAGGTGTGTTGTAAACAGGATTGCCGCCAACGATCACTAGCAGTTCGACGCGGCCACCGTCTATGTCGTTTACGAGTTCTTGCAGCGACTGACGCTGATCGACTGAATTAGCTTCCAGCGGATCAGTATAGAAAACAGTTTGGCCAACATTGCCAAGCGCGGCGTTCATTGCATGCGCGAGTGCGTGCACTGCCGGCGCAGTTTCTCGGCCAGCGATGACAATGCACCTGCCCCGATGGCCCTGCAGATCGCGCGACAAAGCATCGACGTAACTCAGATCAGCACTGCCATTGCTTTGACTTGCCGCACCTTGCGCTCCTACTTTTCCAGCGATGGCACGAGCAACGTTCTCGATCTCGCTTGGGGGCACGGTCCAGCAGTGATCCGCTTTCGCGCCGGTGGTAGTAGGCGTACTTTCGACGACATACAGCCGGTTCATCTCGTGGCCTTCGCCGTGCTGACGTCGCGAGGTGTAATCACGAACGTACTTGAGCATTCCCGGCCCAGCCGATAAGAAATCGCAATCGAGTGAAAGAACGCGATCGGCCTTCTCGAAGTTGTAGATCGTGTTTACCGGTTGACCGAGCGCGTGAATTGCACCCGCACGCGCGTTGTCATTGTTTGAAGGCTCGTATTGATGCCACTTTGCTTGCGGAAACTCAGTCAGGATCGCCTTCATCTGCGCGCCGAGAGTCGGAGAAGTGACGCTTTCCGTAAGAAAGCGAATTCCCGATCCCTGTTTGGGCCGTTGCTCGTCCAGCGACGTGCGAATCTCGCCGACGAACGTGGTCCAGGGTCGAGTTTCATCTCGGTAAAGAGCAGTTTTGGAACGATCGGGATCGTAGAGATTCAAAATAGCGGCTTGCGCGAAAATGTCGGTCGCACTTGAGCCGGGATCGTTGGGATTACTGTTGCGGTTCGCCGGATGATCCGGGTTGCCCTCAAGTTTAGTGGGCCGGCCTTCGTTGCTGCGCGCCAGAAGTGGTGTCGCAACTCCGCCCATTGTGAACGCGGTCGCAAAGAACAACGCTTGTCCGGGTGTCACACCCTCGGGCTGATTTACATACGGAACAATTTTCTCAGGTGGTTGATAAACACAGCCGCTCAGCCCGGCAAGCGCGAGTGATGCGCCCATCAATTTTAGAAACGTGCGACGTTCAACTGGATCGTTCCACTCTTCCGCTTGCTGTGGGTATTCACGCTGCACAAATTCGCGCAACGCCGGAGAGTCGGCGAGTTCTTCCAGGCTGCGCCAATACTGCTTCCCACCCTGCGGTACTCCGGAAACAATCGACGCCCCCGCATCCTCCTGATCGAGAATGAACTGGCGCATCACCGCGAAATTTATGTGTCTATCTTCAGTCGCCATTCTTTAATTTGCTTTGTCAGTCCTCTTCTCAATCGTCGGGAGGAGTTAACGGTTAACGATGACAAGTGGAACAACTGGTTAGGACCCGCTCATCCTGGATCTTAAAACTCGCCCTGAGTCTCTTGCCTTCTGCGAGGGCCTCCGCACTCTTGTTTTCAGCCGGCCACTCCATGTTGAAGATTTCAGTTTGCGGTCTAATGAACCGCTCCGGCTCACGATGGCATTCGAGACACCATTCCATCTGCAGCGACGACGACTGATAAGCGATCGGCATTTCGTCGACACGACCGTGACAGGTCGAGCAGCCGACACCCTTATTCACGTGAATTGAATGGTTGAAATAGGAGTAGTCAGGCAGGTCGTGTACGCGAATCCATTCGATCGGCTTTCCGGTGCGGAAACTCTCACGAACGGGCTCTAAATAAGGGCTTTCTGCCCATATTTGCTTGTGACAACTCATGCAGGTGCTGGTTGCAGGCAACCCCGCAGACGCAGCAGTTTCCACCGAAGTGTGACAATAGCGGCAGTCGACGCCGTCATCTCCCACATGATGTTTATGACTGAATTGAACTGGTTGTTGACGCTCGAGCCATTGGCCTGTGTTCCATGACGAGCGATTGATCGAAGCCGTCACGAAGAGTGCGGAAATCAGTATAAAGATAGCGCCAAAGATGCTGATCTTCGCCAGCGCATTGGTGCTGTGATGGAAAATCTGTGGCATGCCGCAGCTTTGCTAATTCTAAATCTAGAATTGCGGGAGAGCGCTGCTGGAATACAGATAGCCCGCGCTCGGGCGCAAACCCTTGCGGCACTATCAGCCGCACCGAGACCCCGCGAGATCACTTACGGGTCTCGTAAACCCTTCGTCCGATCTGGTTGTCTTGCAAAGTGGTTGTACTTTACCAGATGAAAAGAATTTTTCAAAAACAGTGATAAGTGATGGGTGACAAGTGACAAGTAAGAGTTACAAGTGCCAAGTCAGAAGCGAGGAGTGAGAAGTAGTAAGTGAGACACGAGGCCGCCGCGTCATTGGAGTTCGGCTGAGCCGTCTGATGTGCGGAAGCGGCTATGCCCTTCCGTCGCGACCCTCCTTTAAATATTTTGGGGCTATGCCCCTCGTTTGATTCGGGGGCGCAGCCCCAATCTCAAAAAGCACGCTGCGGCGGGGCATAGCCACCGCCGCACATCGGACGGCTCAGCCGAACTCAAGAATGCTCACCCTCGTATCTTACTCGTCACTCGTCACTCGTCACTCGTCACTCGTCACTCGTCACTCGTCGATCGTCACTCGTCACCTCCTTGCGTCTTCAGTCTTATCGCGAGCATGATGTCGCGACCTTTTTAACTTGAACTGATTAATCTCAGGAGCAGTGAATGTTCATTGGACATTATGCGGTTGGGTTTGCAGCCAAACG
>JBGTLE010000250.1:0-7005 GCA_041744295.1 Pyrinomonadaceae bacterium
CGGCACGACCCCCCGACGCGTTTCGGTACTGACATTAATCTATATGAACTTTCCCAGATCCAGCGGCATCCTGCTTCACCCAACTTCCTTGCCGGGACCATTCGGCGTTGGTGACCTCGGGCCAGCGGCTTACGGCTTCGCGGATTTTCTCGTCACCAGTGGCCAAAGTCTCTGGCAGGTGTTGCCGCTTGGCCCAACGGGATATGGCGACTCTCCGTATGCGGGCTACTCAGCTTTCGCGGGTAACACTCTGCTGGTAAGCCCGGAACGCCTGGTCAGCGAAGGGCTCTTAACAGAAGCTGAAACGAAAACTCCCTCACTCCCCGATGAACAGGTTGAATTTGCCACAGCACATCAGCTCAAAGATGGTTTGCTGCGAAAAGCCTTCGAGCACTATCAACAAACCACGAGCACCATCCTGCGCAGCGAGTTTGAAACCTTTAAGCAGCGCGCGGTTGACTGGCTGGATGACTACGCGCTGTTCCGGGCATTGAAAGACGCGCAAGGTGGCGTCGCGTGGAATGAGTGGGAGCCGCCACTTGCTCGTCGCGAACCTTTGGCGATTAACCGCGCGCGGGTCGAATTTCAACTGGAGCTCGAAGCGCAAAAGTTCTACCAGTTTCTCTTCTTTCGTCAGTGGTTCGCGCTCAAGGCTTATTGCAATGACCTTGGTGTCCGCATCATTGGTGACTTGCCGATTTTCGTTGCGCAGGACTCGGCGGACGTGTGGACCAACCCCGAGCAATTCAAACTGGACAGTACGGGCGCGCCACTCGTCGTGGCAGGCGTTCCTCCTGATTACTTTAGCGAGACGGGGCAGCTGTGGGGCAACCCGCTTTACAACTGGGACCACATGCTGCGCGATGGATTCAGATGGTGGATAAAAAGAGTGGCGGCAACGCTGCACGTGGTCGACACCGTTCGCATCGATCACTTTCGCGGCTTTGCGGCTTGTTGGGAAATTCCCGGCGGCGATAAGACGGCAGAACGCGGGCAATGGGTTGAGGCGCCGGGCAAGGAACTTTTCGCCGCGATCCGAAACGCACTCGGCGAGTTGCCCATTATTGCGGAGGACCTGGGCGTAATTACTCCTGACGTGGTGGCGCTGCGAGATGGTTTTGGTTTTCCGGGAATGCGAATTCTGCAGTTTGCGTTTGGCGGCGATACGAAGAACATCGATCTGCCGCACAACTATATTTCCAATGTCGTGGCCTACAGCGGGACACACGATAACGACACGACGGTAGGCTGGTTCAGTA
The DNA here is from genome assembly GCA_041744295.1 of Pyrinomonadaceae bacterium. Classification (GTDB taxonomy): domain Bacteria; phylum Acidobacteriota; class Blastocatellia; order Pyrinomonadales; family Pyrinomonadaceae; genus PSRF01. Next base: position 1,260 of record JBGTLE010000250.1, read on the forward strand.
GCGTGGCGGGTGCGGGCTCAACCCGTGACGCGCGCCAGATCGAACGGGAGCGAAAGTTTTGCCGCGATTACTTGGATACGGATGGTAAAGAGATTCATTGGGACTTCATTCGCACGGTGATGGCGTCAGTGGCGAACACGGCAATTGTTCCGTTGCAGGACGTGCTGGGGTTGGGCAAAGAGGCGCGCATGAATTTACCGAACAGCACACAGGGAAACTGGTCGTGGCGAATCAAGGCCGATGAGTTGACTGACGACATTGGCGAACGACTACGAGAGTTGACGGTGCTTTATGGAAGATTGAGACAGGAGTCTGTTGCTCCGAATGAATTTGAAGGTAGTGAAGGGCCCCTTAACCGCAGTTAAAGAGTTTGGAAAACTTGCAGGTTAGGAAGGGTGGTTTACCCCCGCTCGCTCTTATTTCCATTCCTTCTTGCCTGGTTGCAGCGGCGGGGGTAAACCACCCTTCCTAACCTGCAAATTTCCTAAACTGCCAATTATTCGTAGCGTTGAGTGGAGTGATGAACAAATTCAAAGAACCAAATCTCATGAGGATCTCTTTAGCTTTCTTCAAGTTGTCTCTACTCATGCTGTTCATCGTCCCGCCCTGCTTTGCCCAACCCACAGTTACAAAGATTGATCCGCCCAGTTGGTGGCGACAGAGTTCGTTAAATCCCATTCGGCTGTTGGTCCGAGGCGCTAACTTAGAAGGTGCTCGGGTTCAGCCGCTGGGCGAGGGACTTCGTGTGGTGGGCCAGCCACAGGTAAACGCGCGCGGCACTTACGCCTTTGTTGACTTGGCCATCGCTCCGAATGCGTCAACTGGAAGACGCACGCTCAAAATCACGACGGCGGCCGGCTCAATCAATGCTTCCTTTGAAATCCTTCCGCAGTTGAATCGCCCCGGCAACTTCCAGGGTTTCTCTCCGGACGACGTCATGTATCTCATCATGATCGATCGCTTTGCCGACGGCGATTCCGCCAACAACGATCCGCCGCAGTCTCGTGGAATCTACGACCGCGATAACAAGTTCTACTATCACGGCGGCGACCTGCAGGGAGTCATCGATCGGCTGCCGTACCTGAAAGAGTTAGGTGTCAACGCCGTCTGGCTCACGCCCTGGTACGACAACTACGATCGCGTGAACGAAATCGAGCACAAGGAAGGTAAACCAAGCACTGGATTTCATGGCTACAACCCCCAGGATTTTTATGGGGTTGAGGAGCATTTCGGAGATCTGGCGAAGTTAAAAGAACTGGTGGCTGCTGCTCATAAGACGGGCATCAAGATCATTCAGGACCAGGTTGTGAATCACACCGGCCCTTATCATCCGTGGGTTGAGGATCCGCCGACGCCGACCTGGTTCAACGGCACCAAAAGCAATCATCTCAAGAACGTGTTCCAAACCTGGGTGCTGCACGACCCGCGGCCGGTTGAGAAGTTAAAGCGCGAGACGATGGAAGGCTGGTTTCTCGACTTTCTTCCCGACTTGAATCAGCACGACAAGGAAGTTGAGCGCTATCTGATTCAAAACACGCTGTGGTGGATCGCCGTCACCGGTCTGGATGGAATTCGCATGGACACCTGGCAGTACGTGCCGAACTCGTTTTGGAAAAAGTGGAATGCGGCGTTGAAACGAGAGTTTCCACACTTCAGAGTGGTAGGCGAAGTGAAAGACGGCGATGTGGTCCACACCTCTTTTTTCCAGGGTGGTCGGGTTCGCTTTGATGGTGTCGATTCCGGGCTGGATTCGTTGCTCGACTTTCCTCTCTTCTATCCAATCAGACATGCGTTTGCTGAGCACAAGCAGCTCGATTCCATTCCAAAAATGCTGGCGGCGGATCACCTCTATACGAATTCAGAAATTCTAGTGACGCTTCTTGGCGGGCACGACGACGGGCGGTTTATGAGTGAGCAGGGCGCCACGATCGCTGGCCTGAAGCTCGCGAACACTTTCCTGCTGACAACTCGTGGCGTGCCGCAACTTTATTACGGCGACGAGTTGGCGATGACTGGACCGGACGAGCCCACGACTCGTAAAGACTTTCCCGGTGGTTTTCCTGGCGACAAGCGAAATGCGTTTACTCGTGAAGGGCGAACGAAAGATGAGCAGGAAGTGTTTCAGCACATTCAGACGCTCAGCCATCTACGGCGCGAGCTGGAACCTTTGCGACGAGGTGCGTTGGTGAACCTGCAGGTCTCGGAACAGCAGTATGCATATGCACGCCGCACTAAAGTCGCGACGGTTGTGACCGTAATCAACAACGACAAGAAGTCTGCGCAGATTGAATTCGAAGTGTCAGCGGCAGGATTGAGCGAAGGCGTGGTGTTGGTGGACCGGTTAGGCGCGAGCCGCGAGGTGCGAGTTGTGAACGGCAAGCTGAGCGTGACATTGCCCGAGCGCTCCGCGGCGATCTTTGCGCGGCGATGAAGCTGGCAAGAGTTCAACACTAGCGCGCGGCTCTGATAAGTGCGAATGCCTTTGCGGCTTGCCGCCTCCCTTGCGGTATGCCTTCGGCTTACCGGCGACTAACAATTGTAAGAGGCTACGCCTCGGCCATATTGATCCAAGAATAGTCTGCTCTTGAAGGCGTAGCCTCCTGAACAAGGATGCTCTTCGGTAAGCCGTAGGCATACCGCACGGAAAGCGGCGGAGCCGGAGGAATAGAAGCGGAACCAGTCTCTGGCGCTCAAGAGGAGTTACAAATGCAGAAACCACGTTTGAGCTTCTGGCAGATCTGGAACATGAGTTTCGGATTCATGGGCATCCAGTTTGGCTGGGGTCTGCAGCTCGCGAACATGAGCGCGATCTACACCAAACTCGGCGCTGAGCCAGACAGGATTCCCATTCTCTGGTTAGCAGGTCCGGTTACGGGTCTTTTGATTCAACCAATCATTGGATCAATGAGCGATCGCACGTGGAACCGGCTCGGCCGTCGACGTCCATACTTTCTGGTGGGCGCCATTCTATCCAGTATTGCCCTCTTCTTCATGCCGGATTCGCCGGCTCTCTGGAGTGCGGCCTCGCTGCTTTGGATACTGGACGCGAGTATTAATGTGAGCATGGAACCGTTTCGGGCGTTTGTAGCAGACAAGCTAAATGTCGAGCAGCGAACTGCGGGTTTTATCATGCAGTCGTTCTTCATCGGCATTGGAGCGACGCTGGCTAACTCCTTGCCCATTATCTTCCGCAAACTTGGTGTTGTCGGAACAACGCCGAGTGGAGTCCCTTTAACCGTCCAGTATTCCTTCAAGATTGGCGCTGTGTTTTTTCTGCTTGCAGTCTTATGGACTGTGTTCACGACTAAGGAGTACCCGCCGGAAGACATGGACGAGTTTCAGAGATTGCGCCGAGAAAAGCGCGGACTGGTCAAAGCGCTTGCTGAAATTTTTTCCGCGATGCGCGATATGCCAGCGACGATGAAGCAATTGGCTGTAGTCCAGTTCTTCACCTGGCTAGGGCTGTTTTGCATGTGGATGTTTTATGGACTGGCTACGGCTTACCACGTGTACCAGGCGCCCAACAGGACTTCACCCTTGTTTGACCAGGGAACCGAATGGGGTGGCTGGATGTTTGCGATCTATTCGATCGTTTGTTTCGCGGTCGCCTTTCTTTTGCCGAAGATGGCCCTTGCCACCAGTCGGAAGTCGGTACACAGCATTGCCTTGCTCTGCGGTGGGCTTGGTTTGTTGTCGATGTTCTTCATCAGAAGTCCCAATGCTCAATATTTGACGATGATCGGCGTGGGAATCGCCTGGGCCTCAATTTTGGCAATGCCTTACGCCATTCTGTCTAACGCTCTTCCGCCTGCACGTATGGGGGTTTACATGGGGGTGTTTAATTTCTTCATTGTGATCCCTGAAATCATTGCATCGGTCACCTTCGGCCCTATCATTCGGGGTATCACCAGAGAGTTTTCGCTGCTGACCGTGCTATCACCGGCCAGACCCTTTGCCGAAGTTGCGATTCGAGAAAAGTTCGGCCTCATCTGGAACTATTTGTCAGTGCGTATAGGCTGGGTTTTTGAGCAACTTGGCTATTACGGTTTTTCCCCGATCTATCGCGCATTCTTTGGAGAGGACTATTCCAAAATTCCGCTGTTCGTAGTCATGGCAGGCGGAACGTTTATGGTACTCGCCGCGCTGGCCTGCATCTTTCTGGTTCGAGATATTGCGGATTTGGATGTGCAGGAGGATGCCGTCCTCGCAGGTGATGCGCACGAGCCGCTGATTCCGCCGCTCACGGTGCAACCGGTGCCGAGTACAGGACTGATTGATAAGGAATGAGCCGAGGAAAGATGTTGGCTGTCAGCTGCTGGTCAGTTGTCAGTGGTCCGTTGTCAGTTGATTGTCATGACCGTGTCTAGAAGGAATTCGTAATGCAGCGATTTTTCGGAAGAATTCTTGGAATTGCTTTTGTCATGGCAATGCTGGCGGCGACTGCCTCGGTTGCCGCTCAAACTCCTGCTCGCGATGTTTCCAAAGAATCCGCACGTGCAGTCCGCGATTGGGTGCGCGATGGTGTGATCTACGAAATCTATCCTCGCGCTTTCTCAGCCAGCGGGGACTTCAACGGTATCACCGCGCAGCTCGATCGTCTGCGCGATACCGGCATCACAATTCTATGGCTGATGCCCATTCATCCCATCGGCCAGGAAAAGAAGAAGGGAACCATCGGCAGCCCTTACGCCGTGCGCGATTACTACGCCATCAATCCCGACTACGGCACCAAAGAGGATTTGCAGCGTTTGATTTCCGAGTCGCACAAGCGCGGAATGAAAGTCATCATCGACATTGTCGCCAATCACACGTCGTGGGACAGCGTGCTGATGAAGCATCCAGAGTTTTACAAACGCGACGCCAAAGGCAACATCACTTATCCGTACGACTGGTTCGACATTGCGGCACTCGACTACCGTAATTCGGAGTTGCGTCGTTACATGACAGACATGCTCAAGTTCTGGATTCGCGAATTTGATCTGGATGGTTTTCGTTGCGACGTGGCCGGCGAAGTGCCGACTGATTTTTGGGAAAACGCGCGCGTCGAACTCGAGAAGATAAAGCCAGACTTGTTCATGCTCGCCGAGGCACACAAGGCGGAATTGTTGGTCAAGGCTTTCGATCTGGATTATTCGTGGCCCGTTCATAGCGCCCTAACGGAAGTGCTGCAGGGTCGCAAGAGTGCCGTTGCGATTCGAGATGCCTGGGAAGATGAGTTGCGCGAATGGCCGCGCGACTCGCTGCACCTGCGGTTTTCCGATAACCATGACGAGCGCCGCGCGATTGCCCGTTTCGGCGAACCCGCCGCGTTGGCGGCATCGGCCCTTGTGTTCACGCTTGATGGCGTGCCGCTCGTGTACAACGGAATGGAAGTTGGCGACACGACCGAATCAGGCGCGCCCGCTTTGTTTGAAAAGTTGCCTATCTTCTGGCCGATTGCCGAACGCCGCCCGGAGTTTCCACGCTTCTACAAACAGATGACCGGTTTGAGAAAGAGCAGTTCGGCGCTTCGTCGCGGTTCGCTTGAATGGCTTAGGAATTCTGATGAATCGAGAGTGGTAAGTTTCTTGCGACGTTCGCCCACGGAAGAGATGCTCGTAACGATCAATCTTTCGAATAGGCCTTTCGCGGGCTTTGTCGAATCAGATGGAGTGAATGGATTCAGCGAGGTTGGGCCAAACATTGCGCCGCCCTTGCCGCCCGATTTGGCGCCGGCTCTGAATCCGGCAAAGCGAAATGTTGGTTT
>JBGTLE010000251.1:0-6337 GCA_041744295.1 Pyrinomonadaceae bacterium
GCGCTTGTTTATGTCACGCGCGGGTGGAATCCACTGGCGCTGAGCATCTGGCCCACAATTCTGTTGCTTTACCTCGAACTTGCTATCCTGACGGCGGCGGCGCTGCTCTTCTCAACTTTCTCATCTCCTGCGCTTTCTGCACTACTTACCTTCTTCGTCTTCCTGATCGGGCATTTCAGTGCAGACTTGAAGGCCTTCGCCAATTCGCTCGGTGGAAGCGCGGCCCGTTGGGTGTTCACCGGCCTATACTACTTACTCCCTAATCTTTCGCATTTCGCCTTTATCACACCGGCCGCTCACGGCGAGGTCCCGGCAGCTTCCTCGGCGCTGGTCGCGGCTTTGTACGCCGTCATCTACGTAACCGTCCTGCTCGCGGCCGCGACAATCGTCTTCAAGCGGCGTAACTTCAAATGACTACTCGTTCCAAATCCGGATTCAGCAACCTGTTGCTGGGCGCAATCATTGTGCTGGGCATGACGAGTGTCGTTGGTCTCGCACGTTGGATGGACCAGAACCGAGTTACGCAAGAGTCAAACTTCGGTGAAGCCGATCTCTACTTGAACGCGACTGCTGCCCGTCGTCTTAGTCTCGGTTTCAATGGCCTGGTTGCCGATTGGTACTGGATGCGTTCCCTGCAATACATGGGGCGCAAGGTCGTGCACTATCGCGACACGGCGACGGTGCCGCTCGACATCAGCGATTTACGAGTTTTGAATTTGCGGCTGTTGCCGTCACTGCTACGAATCACAGCCACGCTTGATCCGCAGTTCATGGCGCCTTACCAATTTGGCGCAACCGTGCTGACAACCTTCGACACTGACGCCGCTTTGCAGTTGCTCAACTACGGCATTGAGCAGAATCCAAACCAATGGCGACTTTATCAACACCTCGGCTACATCCACTGGCAAATAAAGGACTATCAGAAGGCGAGCGAGATTTACGCGAAAGGCGGCGCATTGCCAAACGCTCCGCGCTGGATGGCTGAAATGGGCGCACGGGTTGCGGCCGAGGGTGGTTCGCGACGGGCGGCGCGCGAGATCTATCAGCATCTGTACGACGAGGCAAAAGACAACGAGACTAAATCTTTGCTGGCAAGGCGTCTGATGCAGGTCGATTCTTACGAAGAGCGCGAGGTGATTACTAAGGTGCTTGACGCTTTCGCAAAGCGAGCCGGTCGGTGTGTCACTTCGTGGAAGGAAGTTTCGGTACCGTTGCAGACGTTGGGGCTGCGCGTCGATCGCGCGAGTGGTGCGCCACTCGATCCAGCGGGCACTGCGTACGTCCTGACAGAAGCTGGTTGCAAAGTCGATCTCGACTATCGTTCACAGGTTCCCTTTAGATAACTACTGCTCGAGAAACTTGCGATGTCTCACGTAATCGAAATTGAAAATCTGACCAAGGACTACGAAGTCGGTTTCTGGCGAAAGCGGAAGGTGCGTGCGCTCGACGGTCTCTCGCTGACGGTTGAACGCGGCGAGATTTTTGGATTCCTGGGCGCCAACGGCGCCGGCAAAACAACCACGCTGAAACTACTGATGCGCCTCGTTTATCCCACTGCGGGCGAGGCCCGCATTCTCGGCCACGACATTGGGAATGTATCGATGCATTCCGCGATCGGCTATCTCCCCGAGAATCCCTATTTCTATGACTATCTTACGGCGCGTGAGTTCATTAGCTATTGTGGCGAGCTTTTTGGGTACGACAGCGCCAAACGAAAAGCGCGCACCGAAGAACTGCTGACACAAATCAATCTAGATCAGAAAAGTTGGGACCGGCAGTTAAGAAAGTTTTCGAAGGGTATGTTGCAGCGCGTTGGCCTGGCGCAGGCATTAGTAAACGATCCTGAAGTGGTATTCCTCGACGAGCCGATGAGCGGACTCGACCCAGTGGGCCGCCGTGAAGTACGCGATTTGATCGCATCGCTGCGACAGTCCGGCAAAACGGTCTTCATGTGTTCGCATATTCTGTCGGACATTGAGGTGCTATGCGATCGGGTGGCGATCTTGAAGCAGGGAAAGCTGTCGCAGGTGGGGCATCTCGATGAACTTCGCCAGCGTGAAGATGGCTCAAGTCAGGTTGAAGTGCTCGTAACTGGCATCGATCCAGCAAGCTTGCAGCGCCATCTCAACGCAAAAAGTGTAGACATCAGTGCGACAGCCAATGGCGTAAGAATAGAACTCGCAGATGAAAGCGATGTTGATGAAGTGCTTTTGGCTGTGCGTAAGGCTGGTGGAAAACTCATCTCGGTCCAACCGCTCAGGCAATCGCTTGAGGAACTGTTTCTCGAAAGTAAGTGACTGGCCCTCATCCCCGCCAGGCCTTCACCTTCGATAAACCGAGACCCAATTCCCTGGGAGAGAGGATGGCCCCGCCCGCACACGTTGAATGCCAGTCAGCTTGTGTTGAAGAGAATTCTGTAACTTGAGTAGAGGCGTCGCGTTGCGGACGAGGCCGTCCGCACTACCAGATAGCCCAATTTCGTTCTGATTATTTAAAGCGGAAGGCTACGATTTCCATCTTGATGTTCGCTCGAGCATCACTTTCCTTGAAGCCTTCGAGCATTACTGCCACCGGCATTGTCTTGTTCGCGGGTAGTTCTGCCTGTCGAGTCGGAATCACGATCACCGCTCTCTCTTTTATCGGCTTGCCCTCGTAATCCACCACCGAAGCTTTCACTTCCAAACCATTCAGCGTGCGATTCGTGAAGTTGCGCACGGTTGATCTCACCGTCATCACAATGTCTCCAAGCGGACGTCTGGCTTCGTCAGCTTCCGGAGTATCCAGGACAATCTTCGATTGATACTCAGCGAACTCAGGAGCACCAGCGCGAATCGCTCCTTCGAGATCCGCAGGCGGCGCGTTCCCGCCGCCGGTCGCGCGAAGGAGGAAGTAAAAGAAGCCTCCGATTACCACAGCTGCAACTACGGCGACGACGATGACTGTGGTACGGCGCGAGTCGTTCTCACCGGCAACCTGTCGTTCAGTACTGCTCATAGGATAAGTGTGATTGTACACGAGCGAACAGCAGACAGCGAACAGCCCGAAGGAACGCGGGGATACGGTGACGCGGAGAAGCGGAGCTGCTGTGGCTGTCTGCTGTTCGCTGTCTGCTGTTCGCTTTTTTCCGTTCGCTATCTATTCAACAGCTTTCTTACCAGCTCCTCGAGTTCTGCAAAATCGATCGGCTTTGTGATATACGCATCGCAACCTGCGGCGAGTGCTTCATTATGAAAGTCGGCCGTGTCGTGGGCCGAGACGGCGATTATCGGGACCCCGGTCAGGGCCGGAAGCGCTCGGATTCTTCGGGTCGCGCCGAGACCATCTACGACCGGCAAGCTCAAGTCCATCAGAATGATGTCGGGCTGTTCATTGTCAGCCATCCGAACGGCCTCCTCACCGTTCACAGCCTCCACGACTTCAAAAGAGCTCATCTCAAGCAGCCTTCTCATCATAAATCGGTTGTCTTCGGTGTCTTCGACGAGCAACACCTTAGTGGGCCTTTGCGGAACTGTCATCTGGTTTTGAGACGGAGTTTGTCTTTCTGTTTTGCATCGGCGATGCCGACGAGGAGCCGCTAAGTCATTGAATCTGCTGTATCAGTAGAATACGCCGACCTTTTTTGGTAGTATGCCGCATCGAATTACAACACATCGGGTTCGGTGCTTTGGTTCTATTAGTACACCTAGTACACCCGAAAGCCGTGTACCTCCCCGATCCAAAAGCACGGTGGTACCGACTGGAACAGCAAATTCAGGATGAAGCCCTTATTATCAAAGCTCGAAGACCAGGATTCGCTCCAAACTCTGGGGCGAGCGTCCGTTCAAATCGTCCATGATCTAAAGAACCAGCTCAATGGTCTCAAACTTTATGCCACGTTTCTCAAGAAGCGCATGGAGAGAAGCGAGCGACCTCTGGACGAGCAGGAAACGGTAGCCAAATTAATGGCCGGCCTCGAAAGAGCCGCGAGTGACCTCTCGACCCTGGTTCAGTTTGGCCGATCGATTGAACTGAAAAAACAGCCCGGCATCGACTTACAGAAAATCATGCGCGGCGTGGTAACGGGACTCAGCACTCCGACCGCCGCAACTGGCGCACTCAATGGGCACTTTTTACTCGAATCTGTGGAATCGTCTACGCCCGGTGAGTTTGACCCGATGATGCTGGCGGAAGCATTCAAAGCGATCTCGGTAGGTGCCCTGAAGGCGCGGCAGGTAACGGATGCCGAGACGCCGCTGCAGATCAACATTAGTCATGAGCCGTCGCGAACCGAAGCCAGAATAGAATGGTTGGGGTTGAGTTTCGATCACGATCCGTTTGCCTCATTTGCCGGCAGCGACGAGATCCGGATGTCACTTGCAGCCAAGATCATCGTCGCACACGGCGGGACGGCTAAACATGACAACGATGCCGTGCGAGTCTCTCTCCCAATTACGGCTTAGCGGTGAATCACCCACAATGAACATGAACACAACGGGAACAAGTCCGGGCATGGAGGAGAATAAGGTGGAGCATAAAGACGTGCGGATTCTTGTCGTAGACGATGAGGCGTCAACGGCTGACTCTTTGAAGCTTAACTTAATGGAAGAGGGCTATACCGTCGATACGGCAAGCACTGGGGCTGAAGCGATCGCGCTCTTCGACCAAGGCGGCCATCATCTCGCCATCTGTGATCTACAACTTCCAGACATGGATGGTCTGGAAATTATGCGCCATATCAAGGACACCAGACCTAACACTGAAGTAATCGTGGTTACCGCACACGGTTCGACGCCGAAAGCCGTTGAGGCAACAAAAGCGGGCGCCTTTGATTTCGTCGACAAGCCCTTCGAATTTGAAGAGCTCGAGTTGAGGGTTCAAAATGCGTTGAAGCACCGGGATCTGTTGACTGAAAATGCAAACATGCGTCGGCAACTTTCGACGCGATCGGAGTATTTCAACATCATCGGATCATCAAAGCCGATGCAGACGATCTATGAAACGATTGAATCAGTCGCCCAGTCGGACGCAAATGTCCTGGTCGTCGGCGAGTCGGGAACTGGAAAAGAACTCATCGCCAACGCGATTCATTACAAGTCGCTAAGATCGAAAAAGCCGTTTATAAAAGTAAACTGCGCCGCGCTGCCAAAAGAACTAATCGAGTCAGAGTTGTTCGGTCACACCAAGGGCGCCTTCACCGGAGCACATGCCGACAAGGAAGGCCTGGTGCAGCATGCTGCGGGTGGCTCGTTAATGCTCGACGAAATTGCCGAGATGCCAATCGAGTTACAGCCGAAACTTCTGCGAGTGTTGCAGGAAAGAAGTTACCGCAAGATTGGTTCCGAGAAGACGTACGCAGTCGATTTTCGGCTGATCTCTTCAACCAACCGTCCGCCGGCAGATGCAATCCGTGAGGGACTGCTTCGTGACGACCTCTTCTATCGCATTTCTACCATAACCATTCACGTGCCACCCTTACGAGAGCGAAGCGAAGACATCCAACTGCTAACCGAGCACTTTTTTCAGATGTACGCGCACAAATACGAGCGTCCGATCACGGGTGTATCACCGGCGGCTTATCAACGTCTATTCGCCCACGTTTGGCCGGGTAATGTGCGTGAATTACAGAACGTGCTCGAACGAGCGGTGCTGCTGGCAAAAGGCACTCGCATCGAACCGGTTGATCTTCCCTTCGACAACGGCTCGTTGCCGGAAGGATCTTCGGCCGCGACGGGGTGGGACGTGCCACCCAATATGACGCTGGAAGATATCGAGCGCTTGGTGATCGAAAGAACGTTGCAACGCACTGGCGGAAATAAGCAGGCGGCGGCTAATCTTCTGGGCATCTACCGGCCGCGACTTTACAGTAAAATCCGAAAGTACAATATTGACGTTAACTCGCTTGTCTCGGCTTGAGATTTCCGCGAGCTAAAACGTTGTACCAGATCTGAAAGTGGCCACGCTTAAGAGAGTTTGGCCACTTTGTTTTGAATCCTCGCATGAATTCAACAAAGAATGGGCCGCTCAATGAAGGGCGTCTGCTGAGTATCGATGCGCTTCGCGGTGTTGCTGCGCTGGGCGTCGTCTTTTACCACGCGGTTCTCCAAACCTCGGGACCGCTCCCCAACAATTTTCTGCAGTGGCCCGTCAAAGGAGTTCAGTTTGTGAGTTCCTTTGGATATATCGGCGTCTTTCTGTTCTTCGTTATTTCCGGCTTCTGCATTCATCTGCAATGGGCACGCGGACGCGCAAAAGCTTCAGAGCCGCAAATCAAGTTCGGATCATTTTGGCGGCGGCGACTCCGCAGGCTTTACCCGCCGTACCTGATCGCGTTGGCGCTGTTTCTCGGGATGATGGCGTT
>JBGTLE010000252.1:0-2864 GCA_041744295.1 Pyrinomonadaceae bacterium
TTCGGCAAGGGCGACGAGTTTCACATGTGCTACCACTTTCCGATCATGCCGCGTCTGTTCATGGCCCTTCGTCAGGAGGATCGCTTACCAATTATTGAGATTCTCAAGCGGACGCCGGCAATCCCCGAAGATTGCCAATGGGGAATGTTTCTGCGCAATCACGACGAACTTACGTTGCAGATGGTCACCGATGAAGAACGTGACTATCTCTATAACGAATACGCTAAGGATCGGCGCATGCGCTTGAACGCCGGCATCCGGCGAAGGCTGGCGCCTTTGATGGACAACGGCCGTCGCCGGATTGAACTTCTGTACGCACTTTTATTCACTCTTCCCGGTAGCCCGTTTCTTTATTACGGGGACGAGATCGGGATGGGCGACAATATTTACCTTGGTGATCGAGATGGCGTAAGGACACCGATGCAGTGGTCGGACGATCGCAACGGAGGTTTTTCGCGCGCCGACTTTGCTCAACTCTATTTTCCTGTAAACGTGGATCCGGTGTACGGGTATCAGGCCGTTAACGTTGACGCGCAACGGCGCTATGGCACTTCGCTGCTAAACTGGGTCCGAGAAATGATTCATCTCCGCAAACGGCATCCGGTTTTCGGGCGCGGGTCGATCGATTTTGTCGAGCCCTCCAACCGCAAAATCTTCGCTTTCATTCGCAGCTACCGTGAAGTAGTGGTGCTGTGTGTTTTCAACCTGTCGCAATACGCTCAACCGGTTCAGCTTGACCTGAGCAATTACCTCGGAAGAGTTCCGTTTGAGTTGATGGGTGCAACTGAGTTTCCACCGATCGGTGAACGACCTTATCAGCTGGCACTGGGACCGCGGGGATCGTATTTGTTTCTTCTGAGGTGACGATGCAAGGGCTTGATCGAGAGCCGGCTGTACTTGAACACAAAAGCAGCCACGGACCAATGGCGCGTGGCGGCTTCTGCGGAAAGTTGAAAACCGTCGGCGATGTTCAAGCAGCAGCAAACGCGCGACTGACCGGTTGCAAGACCTCATCGAGCGCATACACCACGCCGTTCTTCGCTTCCGCTTTTGGCAACATGACCCTGGCGTTCGCCAGCGAGATGTCCTTGAGATCGGGCGAGACCGAGACTTTGATCTCTTGACCCGCTTCCATTTTGAGCGCGTTCAACTCCTTCAAATCCTCAGCCAACAGTTTCCCCGAGTAGACATGAAGCAGGACCAGCCTCTGCAGCTGAACGCGGTTTTCGGCCTTCATCAGATTGACCACCTTGTCTTGAGGAAGCCTGGCGAAGGCGCCATTAGTCGGGACGAAGAGGGTAAGATCTTCCGCGTTCGAAAACTTTTCGCCGAGTCCCGCAGCTTTGATCGCTTCACCAAACCTCGTGAATCGCGAATCATTAGCCACCAAATCCAACACATTGAGCTCGCCTCGTGAATTTGTTTTCTCCATTCTTTTCCTTTCATTCAGTAGTTAGTTGCTCGCAGGAAATTCTCCTGCACTGGACTGCGAGTTCGACACTCGCAGTGATCGCGCACTTATCGTGGTTGGATAAGTACTATTTCTATGAGGCTATCTGACTCGGGTATTCCGATCGTCGGCGAAATCCACAATTTGTTTAGGTGAAAATACTCAGGACGCGGTGATGGGTTGAATCACATACAAACTGTGAATTGGGGTGTTTACTTGGCCGGTAAGGCTGCCACTCAATGGCGTGTTAATGCTGTCAATTCAGGAAGGCTCGATGACTTCCCAATACTCGCGCACTAATTTGTGTCGCTGTGTTTTAGACTTTCGTTTCCAACGCTACGCTTACTGATAAGAATGTTCCGTAGGTTATCAATCCCAAAAGCATACCAGCCCGAAAACCACTCATCAGGAAGAAATCCCATGCGTAACCACCGATGATCGAAAACGAAGCAAGAGCGACCACGTGCAGCAATATTGAAAGAAGTTGCCCGAAATGAGAGTCAAGCAAATCCTGACGCTTAATTGTCCGGCGTAAGTTTGGCTTCGGTGCGGGTTGGATGAACTTGCGAACTGTGGTCCTCGACGGCAGAGGGTATCTTGGCCGCGAGTGATGTTCGTAACCCTTACGGTTAACTGGTCGTGAAAGCATTTCAGTAAACATGCCTCCGGCTACTCGAGCTTAACCAGTTTGAGGAAAACCGTTCATTGTCTTGCGATAGGCTACGTAGATATCTGAAAGCCGATCCGCGGCTGCCGGATCGTTTCGTGCCAGCAAAGTGATGATGTCGTCGCGTTGAGCCAACAGAGGCTTTAAGCCTTCGCGCTGGGTGGTAGACAGATCTGATTGCGCGCCTCGATCAATCTGGTCTCGCAGCGAGGTAAAAAAATCGCTTGCTGTTTGCCGCGCCGGTTCGTAGTCGCCGCGTCGGGCATTAATGACCGTCGCGGATAACCGGTTTTCCATCTGACTTAAGCGAAGTTCGTGTTGGGCCGCTTCGCGCTCGGCCGCGTTCTGCCAACCCGCGACCCACATAGGAACCGCCCCGAGAAGGACCAACCCCAAAGCGAGCGCTACGTAAATTCCGACTCTGCGCCATGGCACCTTAATTCCTGAAGTACTCGTGGTGACCGGTTTCTCGGCAGCCTCGAGTTTCGGCGCCGCGGCCTCGCTTCTCTCGCTTCTCTCGCTCTGGTTTACTGGGCTCATAACTTACCTCGTCCTCTTTCAATTAAGCTTTTACAGATAAACTGCTTATTAAACAGCATAGGGCACAATCCATTTGTGAAACACAGAATGATTACTCATTCGCCGTAGGTGTTTACACTCAGTGCGCCAAAGTTGACGTACCAGGTTTCGCGCCGTGCGCGCGTCCACTTCTTGACGTTATACTTGCGTCAAGCGGCAATCATTTCT
>JBGTLE010000253.1:0-14829 GCA_041744295.1 Pyrinomonadaceae bacterium
CCCCAACTGATTCCGCGATATGACTTGTCGCCGATGTTCTCAAAATCAACAGAGACTTCAGAGTGTTCGTCGAAGCGATAAGCACCGCGCAACCCGAACAGCCCGTAGCCCGGAACGGCTGTGAAAAGTGGAACTGCGGAGTCTGGGCCCAGAATCGTTACTCCATTGATGGTCGCACCGAGTGGAAGCAGGCGGTTCTGCACTTCTGCCAACGTCTCTCCAGTTGGGATCAGAATTCCCCCCGGGTTTCTGCAGCCCCCGACACCAGGAGTCGTCAATCCGCGCACACATGCACCACGTCTAAAAAAGTTTTGAATATTCGTGCGCGAGCGGGCCGCACCGGTACGACGGTCCGCGAGATCGAGTGTCGAAAGCCGACGTTGACGTCCCGCAAGCGTCGTATACGCTTCCAGGTAGAAACTCGACTTTGGTTGATAGCGCAGACTTAGAAACCCAGTCGCCGGCGGCACGCCACCTTCCACATTGGGCGGTGATCCATTGAGCAGGCTGTAAGCGCGGATATAGGTAAAATTGCCGTTTACCGTGAACTGACTACTTAGCCGCGCCTGAGTGTTGAACTCCACACCGTTGAAGCGCGCGTCATCAAAATTAACCCGGACCAACGCCGGCGAGGTTGGCGCCGATGCGACGAAAACGATTCCGCTCGCATCCTGTCGTATGATCTCCTCGCTGCCAAGAAAGGTGCCAAGTGCCCCCGCAGGTAGGATCAGAGCTTGATCGAAGTAAACGTCCTTCAGCTTGTTGGTGAAGCCCGTCAGTTCTGCTCCAAATCTATCGCTCGTATAGCGCAGCGTAAGATCGAAACTGTCGCTCGTCTCTGGACCCAGCCGCGTTACCGGAATGCCAGTTGAGACTGCGTCGGGTCCCGAAGTCGTGCCAATGAAACCACCGCGACTCATTGCGGTTAGGGCATCGACTTCAAAGCCATTGCCAACCAGTCCGAGGATTCCCAGATCCGTCGTGTTGGGCGCGCGAAATCCGCGAGTGTACTTGCCGGCAATATCGAAACCACCACCGACCGTCAATACGGCACCTATGCGACCAGAGAAGGCACTGAACCGTTGACTATCATCAGGAAAGAGCGGTAACCCATTGTGTCCGAGCGGAGCATTCGCAGCCCTTGATTCGTAAGCAGCCACGTTGTATCGCAAGGCGCCGCTAATCCGCAGGCGATTTGGAATGACCGTGAAAGTGTCTTGCGCAAAGAAGCCGTAGGAAAGATAACGTGCGCCGTTTGGAATGCGAGGCCGTGAGGCAGTAACCAAACCGTCGGCTGGATTAGTCGTGAATGCGGGTGCGGTTATCTTGTCTCGATAGACATCGCCGCCCACCAACAGTGTGTTGCGCTCGCCCAGTTGTTTGTCGACATAAAAGTTAAAGCCAAAGACGTTCGTGCGCTCACGTTGGTTGGTAGTGGCGCCCAGGGGATCTCCCTGGCCGCCCTGATTAACTCTCTCCTCACGCTGACCGTTGAAAGAGAAGGTGAACGATCCGTGATCAAAGAAACCGAGCTGCTGCTTGAACAAGCGAGCGTAAAAGAGTTCGCTCATCAAGTTGCGCAGATCCGCGATCAAATTGCCGTCGCCACCCAGCAATTGATCGTAGCGCCGGCCCCCATCCTGCTGGTTGCGCGCGTAGCTAAAAAGTAATTGAGTCGATTCATTCAGATTAAAGTTGGTGCGAATTAATCCGCCGTACTGGGTAAACGCGGTATCTGGTAAGCGCTCGCCAAAGACATTCGACGGCAGTCCAAGAAAGCGTGTTACCGCAGCGTGGTAGTCAAGGCCATCGGCCGGACGCAGACGGTTGATACGGCGAGCGTTTATGTTGACGAGAAATCCGTAATCGCGCTTGCCATAATTGAGCAGGGTATTGCCACCAAATCCGTTCGTTGGTGACGAGTAAAAGAGGTTCGTAGCGCCGTGAAACTCACTGTCTACGTCCCCATACTTGGGGGTTTGCGAGATGAAGTTGACCACTCCACCCAATACGTCGGATCCATACTGCGAACTGTTTGGTCCGCGCAGAACCTCAACCGCCTCGAGACTGGACGGCTCGATCAGACTGAAGAAGGTCCCAACACCGCCGCGCTGTGCACTGGTTGTATACCGGATTCCGTCAACATAAACAGCGACGTTGCGGCCGGTTAGTCCTCGCACAAACACGGCGCTGAGAGATGGGGAAGTTCTTTGCAAGTTCACGCCCGGTTCCTCATCGACAACCTGGGCCACAACTTCAGTCGCGCGGTCGAGAATCTCTTTCTCATTGATTACGTTCACCGGAGTCGCGATGGTGCGCGCATCGACTACTTGACCAGCCTCAGCCGTGACGGTGACATCGCCGGTGATCCTATTCACCATCAAGACCACGTTGACCTGCTTTGTTTCTCCCGCTGAAAGCTGTACGGCCTTGCGCTGCCTTTCAAAGCCTGAGCCGGAAACATTGAGTTCGTAGTTACCAGAGCCGATGTTGTCCAACGTGAAGTTGCCGTTCGCATCAGTGAGCGCTGTGCGCAAAACTGCTTGATGTGGATACACCAGCGAAACTTCGACGCCGCTAACGACCGCGTCGTCGGAATCTCTTACGGTGCCCACGATCTTGCCTGCTGTTGCTTGTGCTGAAACCGTCGCCGGTAACGCCACGAGAACGACAATTGCGATCGCCAGTGCTGCCAGAAAACGCGTAAGCATACGCATCGAACAATTCACTTTCATTAAGTAACAACGTCCCACTAAGCCGCACTGCGTCAGATTCGATGTTGATTCAAGAGGTTTGAGAAATACTTTGAGGAACCAAAACCTATGCCTTGGGCTGAAAGCCGTGCGTGGGCCTGAGACTAACTGTTACCGCAAATTACTACTAGCCTTCGTTGGTTAGCTTCTCGTTTGAAAGGTTGTGGCTTGGTGTGGAGGGGGTCTTGCTAGCTATTCAAGAAAATAGACAGCATGCTCGATAAGCTCGTGAACACTGGCAAGTACGTGAGATTGGCGAACTGTTACCGCTACAACCAGCAGGGTTAGCCCGATTGGAATCCATCTCGGGACCTGAAAAAACGTCGTCTTGCGGGTTTGCTCATTTGCCGAATTAATCGTTACCAACAGGCGGCGCACGCGGTCTTTGAAAATCTCGGGACGTTCATCGCCGGTGAGGAAGACACCAGCAGCCATGGCCGGTCTCGCACCAACGGGAATCATGCGGGCAATCTTTACCAGCGCTGACGCGAGGTCAACTCCGACTCGAGGATTTCGCTGTGAGGCAAACTCATCGGCAGCCAGCTCTGAGGCTTCGGCCCACGCGCGGTCGATACGGCGGCCAAAAGGCACGAGCAGCAGCATGTCGCGAGAGGCTCGCATCAGACCACGTTTCAAATTGTCATTGGCGAGAATATGACCAGCTTCATGATCGATCGCCGCTGATAGTTCCTCGGGCGTTAACGAATCAAACACCTGAGCCGCGATGAACAGCCGCGGGCGCAACGCGCCGACGACAGCGATAACCGGAAACCGATGCTCGATTCGATAAGTCGGTAGATGCAACTTCGGAAGATCGATGCGCTCAGCGTTTCTTAGCCAATCCCCAGCCAGTCGTGATGTCGCGCGCCAGGCCGCAAGGCTTCTCACAATTGCCAACCCGATTCCAAGCGCAGAAAAGAGAGCAACCAGGCCCAGCTTGAGACTCACATCTTCGTAACCGGCCCGAGGCTCGTGTTCCAGGAAAGCAGGTGCAAACAAGAAAAGCACACAACTAATACCAAACGCGGTGGGAACAGTGCGCAGCAAAAATAGAGCGTGCGCGGCTTTGGAAGCAGACCATTTCGTGATGCGCTGACCGAAGAACTTCCAGAGGAGGAAAGCGACGAACGACGCAATGCTGTTCAAGAGCAGCATTACTGCCAGCACGACACAGAGACCAAGAAAAAAGAACATGGCGTTACTCTTTCTCGTCCAACTCTTGTAGCTTTTTCTTGATAAGACGATCGAGATCGTCCAGTGATTCGCGGTCACGTTCACTGACTGCATCGACGATGCAAGCCAGGACGGGCTCGACGCTTTGATTACCAAGACCCAACAGACCATCGATCACATCTTCGCGAATTCCCTGCTCCAGTTCCTCACGGGTTACGAGCGCGGTGTAAACAAAAGCGCGCCCATCCTTGCGCCGGCTGAGCAACTGTTTCTTGTATAGACGATCAAGTGTAGTCATGACCGTCGTATACGCAATCCGCTCGTCAAAGGCAGCGCAAACCTGCCTCACGCTGGTTTCTCCGCTTCCCCAAAGCTGTTCCAGCACCTCTCGTTCGAGCTTGCCGAGCGCGACTGACGCCACCTCCCGAGGTCTACGGAATCCGCGCAAGAGAAATCTTGGTGTTTTCATGAGGCTCGCATTGTTGAGGAGAGTGATGGGAACTGTCAATAGTTAGTGGCCCTGAGTCCGATCCTTGAATGACTCCGCAGATTAAATCGCGCGGCTTCCCAACAACCAAATGTTTGCTGGGAAATGAGGTCAGTACCGAGACGCGGTGGCGTCGCGACAACGGTGGGTATCCGACAATGATGATTGGTGACGAATCGTTGACGCGACCAGCTTCCGGATTAGTGTTTCACAGGTTCACCCGAAATACTCCAGTAGTAAGTCTTGTTACTGCCGGTTCTTAATCTGTGACATCTGCGTAATCTGTGGATAGCTCTTCCGCTCCCCATTTCTCCTCTGCTCTCATTCAAGGTATTATTCGAGGTTTGCGAAGGGGCTAAAATTCATATCTGTACAGCCTCGCTTTAGGAATTAATGATGTCAGTAGAAGCTATCCAGGTTCGCGGGGCGAGAGTCAACAACCTCAAGAACATCTCCTTCTCGATCCCCATCAACCAATTGACGGTGGTCACCGGGGTCAGCGGTTCGGGAAAATCTTCGCTCGCCTTCGATACGATTTATGCCGAAGGACAAAGGCGTTACGTCGAATCGCTGTCTGCTTACGCACGTCAGTTTCTCGAGCGCATGGACAAACCGGATGTGGATGAAGTCCGCGGAATCGCCCCGGCAATCGCCATCCGTCAGAAGAACTCCACGCGAAACCCGCGTTCGACCGTCGGTACCCAGACCGAGATTCACGATTATCTGCGATTGCTTTACGCACGAGTGGGCACCACTTTTTGCCGCGTTTGTGGCCGTGAAGTTCAGAAGGACTCACCCGAATCAGTCGCCGACGAAGTACTCGCGAACCTCTCTGATGGAACCAGATTTTATGTGCTGTTTCCGGCAGCCGCCGGACTCATCCAGACTGAAGTTGCTACAGTGCCGGCGACCTCTTCGAAACGAAAAGTTTCGTCGGCAAATCGTGCGACACCTCGTCGTCCCATTACGGCTCACCTTCTGAGTTTAATGCAGCGCGGATTCACCCGTCTCTTCCATCGCGGACAGACGATAGAACTGCTGAATCCGGACGATTTCACACTCGATAATTTCGACGATGTCTTCGTACTCGTTGACCGGCTAGTCGCCCGTTCCGACGTGCGCCAGCGTTTAGTGGACTCGTTGGAAATATGTTTTCAGGAAGGACACGGAAGCGCGGTAATTGAGACCGCTGACGCTGAACCAAGGCGGCTGAATTTTTCCGACCGCTTTGCTTGTAAGTACGACGGCACTGTTTACGCTGAGCCGGAACCGCGACTGTTCAGCTTCAACAATCCGTTTGGCGCTTGCCCGACCTGTCAGGGCTTTGGCAACACGATTGGGCTCGACTTGAATCTCGTGATTCCAAATCCGGGATTAAGTTTGAAGGAAGGCGCGATCGAGCCGTGGACCAAGCCCCAGCATGAGTGGGCGATGGACGAACTAAAGCAGTTCTGCAAGTCGCAAAAGCTTCCGATGAATGTTCCGTTCGTGCAACTCGGAAAAGCGGACCAGCGTGCAATCACCGAGGGTAAGGGTGAATGGGCCGGCATTCGCGGGTTCTTCGATTGGTTGGAGACGAAGAAGTATAAGTTGCACGTACGTGTTTTTCTGTCGAAGTATCGCGGCTATGCGCGCTGTCTCGATTGCGGCGGCGCACGCCTCCGGCAGGAAGCACGCGATGTCAGGGTCGCCGAACGGACACTGCCCGAAGTCTGTTCACTTTCAATAAAAGACGCGGCGGTTTTCTTCGACGCGCTGGAACTCTCGAGCGAGCAGAGCGCCATCGCCGAGCGAATTCTGTTTGAAGTGAGACGGCGATTGCGGTTCATGGTTGATGTGGGGCTGGATTACCTGACGCTGGATCGGCTGGCATCCACGTTGTCGGGCGGCGAAGCGCAGCGCATTCAACTCGCCACGAATCTAGGATCGTCTTTGGTAGGCGCGCTCTACGTTTTGGACGAACCATCAATTGGCCTGCACCCGCGCGACAACGATCGGCTCATCCGGTTGCTGCACAATCTGCGGGACATCGGCAACACGGTTCTGGTTGTCGAGCACGATGCCGAGATGATGCACGCCGCCGATCACATTCTGGACATCGGCCCTTCCGCCGGCGAACTCGGCGGTCGCGTGATGTACGAAGGTGACTTTGCCGGTCTCTTGAAGAGCGAGAACTCCCTGACCGCCCGGTATCTGCGCGGCGAATCTGAGATCAAAGAGCCGAAGCAACGCCGACTATTTCAAAAACGAAAGTTAAGCGTGCGCGGCGCCAGCGAGCACAACTTGAAAGCGATCGACGTTGACATCCCACTCGATATGCTGGTTTGTGTGACAGGCGTTAGCGGCTCGGGTAAATCGACCTTGATTCACGATTGCATCTATGCCGGACTGAAAAAGCAGCGCGGCGATTGGCAGGGCCACGTCGGCGCCTTTCAAAAACTGGAAGGCGGAAACCTGATTGATGATGTGATCCTGGTTGATCAGTCGCCGATCGGCCGCACGCCGCGGTCGAATCCAGTGACGTACATCAAAGTCTACGACGCCATTCGCGAAGTCCTGTCATCGACTCGTGAAGCACAGGCACGGGGCTTTGATCCTTCTCACTTCTCTTTCAATTTGCCTGGCGGTCGTTGTGAAGTTTGTCAGGGCGATGGCACCGTTACGGTCGAGATGCAGTTCCTTGCCGACGTGGAACTCGTTTGTGAAGAGTGCAAAGGCACGCGCTTCAAACAACAGATTCTCGACATCCGGTATCGCGGGCGGAACGTACACGAGATACTCAGCATGACCGTGCGCGAAGCGATTTCATTCTTCCGCGAAGTTCCGAAGATCACGAATCGATTGCGCGTGCTGGATGAAGTGGGACTTGGCTATTTACGATTGGGCCAGTCGGCCACCACCTTGTCGGGCGGCGAAGCTCAACGGATCAAACTCGCGGCCCAGCTTTCGAAACGAACCGGAGCGAAGACACTCTATGTTTTCGACGAACCAACAACGGGGCTGCATTTCGACGATATTAATAAGTTACTGGCGGCTTTCCGCGCCTTAATAAACGCCGGCGGCTCGCTACTTGTAATCGAGCACAATCTGGATGTAATAAAGACGGCCGACCACATCATCGACCTCGGTCCCGAAGGCGGCGACGCAGGAGGATATGTGGTGGGAACCGGCACGCCGGAAGAGATCGTGGCCCACGGTTCGCACACCGGCTACTACCTCGAAAAGTACCTGGCCAAATCCAACGGACACAAAGTCTCAGCTTAGTGATGCAGCCCACCGATCTTCCAGAAAAGTCTCCGGTTCGGAAGGTTTCTCGCAGGCGCCGCTTCGTTTTTTCTTCGCTTATCTATCTGTCGTTTGTGCTGCTACTCGCCACCGTAGAGATCGTCACGCGATTTACACTGCCGCCGGTTTCCAGTCTTGACCTTTTCGTCAACACCACTCAACAAAAGGCGCAGCTCACCACCGCGCAGCAGTCGACGATTTTTGAAGGCGATCCCTGGCTGCTGTGGCGGTTGAAACCAAACCTTCGAGAGACCGTCTGGGACTTCACGGTTGTTTCGACTAATGCCGAACACTATCGATCGAACTATCCTGTTGGTAAGAAAACGCCCGGCGTGTTCCGCATCGTTTGTGTTGGCGACTCGGTAACTTTTGGCTATCGGGTGCCGCCGGTTTGGCCGGAACGTCCGCACGACTATGATCGTGGTTGGTTGCCCTATCCAATGCTGCTTGAAAACCAACTGCGCGAAGCTAACCCGGGCCGCAAGATTGAAGTGATCACGATGGCCGTTCCAGGCTACACAAGCCATCAGGGCCTCGCGTGGTTGCGTCGTGAGATCGATCATCTGCAACCGGATCTGCTTACCACGAGTTTTGGGTGGAACGATGTGAGCTTTAGCGATGCGCCGGACCGCGAGACGATTCGCACTAACTGGTATGTAGCGATGACGCGCTGGCTGATCGATCATAGCCAGGCCTTCGCGCACGTGACAAAGTGGTTGCGAGCACGAGAGTCGAAGCCGACAGCACCGGTTTCCACACCACAGCCACGTGTTTCAGAGCAGGAGTATCTGAATAACATGCTGGCTATTACTCAACTCGCTGCGGAGCGCAACGTAAAAAGCGTGATCGTGGCTGCCCCCTATCGCGATCAAGTAACGAATCCGCCTGAGGCACAGTTGATGAACCGGTATCGCGAATCAGTTCGGACGTTGGCCCAGCGTAACCAGATCCCATTTATGGAGTTGTTGGAACTGACGCCGGCTGCGTACCCGTCGAATGAAGGATGGTTTGGAGAATTGATCCATCCGAATCACTTAGGCCATCGGCTGATGGCTTCGGAGCTGTTGAAGTTGTATGAGCGACACAAGCTCTTGCCGGGATTGAATGTTCCTTCATTGGTTCCGTAACCGAATGCGCTTTGCCCAAAGAGTATTCCTAAGGTGTTCCGATGGTCTAGTTAGAGGCGACTATCGCTTCCCCGCAATGAGGAAAATGGGATTGAAGAGAGGCGATTGATTCCTCGATCCACCTGTTGAACTTGCGGCCAGTTATTTCTTGTCTGTTCGGTTCCGCTTCGCCTTATTAGTTGTGTTTGGCTTCGATTCCAATACAGTTCGCGCTAGCGAGATAAGGTACTTTGAACGAAGTACTCTGTCGTGAAGCTGATATCCCAAGTATTGAGTCTGAGTAAAATCACTCTCGGCGAACACCTCTAAACCGTCGAAACCGAGGGACTCTCGAGTGGTTTGTGTTTCGCTACTAAGCTCCTGACCACCAACCATCGTATAAACCACCACTCGTGATCGACTATCTCGATTTGTTGATGCAGAATCGGTGGCAGGCAGCTGATTAGTGTTTTTCACTGCAGCAGATAACCATTCAAACCCACGTATTGGATCACACTTCGCGACTCTCACCGCTAGACTAAGAATAACGCTGACCTTCTCCGGCCTTATCTCATCTTTTAAGGCAATTGAATGGACCTCCGTCAGGAGCGCAAGATCGCAGGTGCCGCCAGCAGTCCTGGACGCATCAGCGATGGCTGCCAGCGTCCTCGCCTTGAGAGATAGATCATTCAGGTTAAGGGCGACCCGCCGTGCGTCTGGTAGGTTTCGCAACTTAAGCTTTTCGGCTGCAACCACTAATCGAATATCGTCCTCAGTGCGTCGTTGCAGTGCGTCGTCATCTATCTTCGCTGCAATTGACAGCGCACGGTCCGAATCACCGCGCATCATTCCGATGGCTATGACACGCCAGAGATTGTCACGCACAACGACGTCTTTCTCATTCGCTGCGCGCCTAAGTTGCGCATCTAGATCCGCTTCGAAAGAATCTGAAATAGCCTGCTGCTGTCGTCCGATTGAAGCCGCATCATGGGCCTCCTGGAGTTGCTGTTGAGTCAACCCGTTCGACAGCTCTTCTAACATTGCTTGCACAGGCTGAAAATCATCCGGCGCATTTAACCTGATAATACCCAGGGCTCGAGCGACAAAGAAAAAATGAAAACTTCCTGCCGACGCTGAAAGCGTCTGGGCTCCGCCATGTTTGAGCTCTCGCCATTCAGCCAACTGGGTTCGCGCGGCATCAATTAAGAATGCGATCAATAACTTCGCATTTTCCCCATCCTCTTTGGAGAATATCCTGCCATCGCTATAGAAGACATAGTTGCAAAGAGAGTCTAGTACCACACTGTACTCATAACCGCTACGACGCATGGTT
Organism: Pyrinomonadaceae bacterium; assembly: GCA_041744295.1. Lineage (GTDB taxonomy): Bacteria > Acidobacteriota > Blastocatellia > Pyrinomonadales > Pyrinomonadaceae > PSRF01. The sequence continues at coordinate 10,138 of JBGTLE010000253.1, forward strand.
GCAAGAGCACTAACAAAAATCGGGTCGCTGTAGTTCTTTCCGCGTTTGCTTAGCGCGAATAGTAGTTTACCAAGAGACGTTGAAACCTCGCGCCCGGCGAGCGACAGAATGCCAAACCGTTGAGCCTGGTCAGGACTCTTCTCGGATAGCTCCAAGGCAATCTGCGCAAATAGCTCCGATTGAGCTGCTGACTCGGATCGCTGGGCTCGAGTCTCCACTGTTCCTACTTGCTCATATGTACTGAGAAATTTCTCGGCGGCCTTCGAGTCATGCTTTCCGATTAGCCTCAAGATCTCAGCCAAAGCAGCGGCCTGCCTGCGAGCAAGACTCAGTCCCTCCTCCCGCATCTTGATGTCCACAGAGGAAATACTCTTGATAGGCTGGTTGACCGAATCAAAGGCGCGGCGAAAAATCACTCGTGCCTTTCTCTCATCGAAATCCCAGAGCAGATCAGCAATTCGAGATTGCATGATTGCCAGGTCGGGTGTGCTGGATTGCAGTTGGATATCGTCTGCGAGAGCCACGAGCAGGTCGATAGCCATAATCTGTTCTTCGGAAAAAGCACTCTCCTCGACCCCTGACTTGCGAATATCATCTGAGGAGCGTTGCCGGTTCGTCACCGAGTCCTGCGCAGCCACGGTTGAACCCACGATCATCAAGGCGGCCATCGTTCCGAGTATTGAACTCAACCTGGAGCCGAAAGTCACAGTTTCTCCTGTTACTCGTCTGTTCTTCGGGTTAACGTTAGCACTGAAATGGCGATCCTTAGTTCATTCGACTAGAACCATTGCCGCGGGACCGCTTGACTGCTACTCGACAATCCCGTTAAACATTTCGGCCGGATTCCGTATCTTGTTGTTATTAGAATCAAGGTGACTAAGGCCGGTCCATCTACCGACTACACGCCCTTCCTTTGTGAGGAGCAAATACTGGGGGACCATACGGATCTTGAAGTTTCGATTGGCTTCACCCTGACGATCAAATACGGCGGGTAGATCATGGAATCCTAGCCGGTCAAGAAATAATCTCACCGCGTCGCCATCACTGTCCATGGCTACCAAAGCGAAACTGACTTTTCTGCGCTCGGCCTCCTTTGCCAAAAGCCTCCAAAACTCCACATCCTTTTCACAAGCATCGCAGTTAGATCCGAAGACAACAAAGAACCGGTACGCAGCCTCGTCGGCATCAAGGCGTACCGGCTCCAAGCTCAAGTTATGCATCGTCGGCATCACTGCGATCTCGCCTACTGAGAGGCCAGGGATCTCCTTTATGTCTACACTACCCGGATTTTCGGTCGCATTCTTACCTCTCCGAGGCACCAAAACAAGAGTTATAGTGATACCACAGAGAAAAAGAACCAATAGGTAGAGTCTAGATTTGAGTTGACCTGACATTTATACAACCGGAGGTTCTTCCGTTGCTGGACAGTCAAGAGAGTAGACGCAAGAACAGACTTGCGTACACGGCCCCTCAGGAAAGCTAGGGCAGCGATAGTAGCAAGTACACCCTTCGTAAGTAGCAGTGCAGCCGTCACCGCGTCCCCCACCAGCCGAACACTGTCCGCTGCATTCTGCCTTTGCCCCGCCAGTGAAAGATAGAGCCAGCCCAATTACAACTCCACCGAAAATCGATAGTAGGGATTTGCGAATCATGTTGCTTCCTCCTGTGTAGAATTCGGACTCAGAGAGATGCCATTTAGTTGCAATGCCTATTTGAATGCAAGAGATATCAAGGCTCCCTCATGCCAAGTCGGGGGCAAAAATAAACAGACGGCAGCCATTTCGATGATTCGGTAGTCGAAATCACAATGACTGAGGTTCAGTGTCGCAGGATGGATACTTGTCCGCCAACGCCCGCTTTCGATATTCCGACGGCGCAACGCCATAGGTCAGCTTGAATTTGCGAGCGAAGCTTTTTCTGTCGTAGAACCCTACTTGAGCTCGCACTTCTTTAATACGCACGAACCCAACTAGCAGAAGTTCGCTCGCAAGATTGATTCGTAGGTTGTTAAGGTGTTGCGACGGTGTGACTCGCAATTCACTCTTGAACAGCTGCCGAAGGCGCGAGGGCGAGACATTGACTTGCCTTGCTAGTTCTCCAATAGGAATCTCGCGGGAGACGTCTTGCGACATTAGGTGGAGGACGCAAATTACTCGAGGATCCATACTGCTCTCCAATTGAGCAAATAGGTGGGAACTGTTGCGTTGCCTTTTGTTCCACTATTGAGCGAAACGCCATGCTTTGCCCATAGGGACAAGATGTTCAAGATGCGCAACTTGCCAGACGTGCGCGCCAAGTCTCAGATTCATTCTATTCTATTGACCGCCGAACTCGACGGCGAACGGGGGAGCGCTCCTTAAGAAGTTGTTTGTGTCTCTTCTCAATAACGTAAGCAAGACCCTGATGGCTCAGACCCAGCAACGAAGCCGCGTGAGTGACGCTCCCATTTACCTTCGCCAGCGCTTGTTGAATCAGTGAGCGCTCATACTCCAATACCGCCTGCTGTAAGTCCGGCGATTCAGTAAGAAGAATTTCATTGGCGGCCTCAGCGCTCAACTCTCCACCCAGGCATGAAACTACTTTGTCAGCTGCCTTGATAAGTCTCAACAACAGCTCTTTGCTTTGGCACTCCGCGAGCCACTGACGAGCTTTGATGAATGCGGCCTGTAACTCCTTGCGTGATAGCTCAATCTCCTCAATCATTGTGAGCGACGCCAAGCCAGCCTTATTCAATGCGCCGACTTGAAGGGCAACCTCAATCGCTCTTTTGAGGCAGAGTTCCGACCGATCCGATTGATTCAACCGAGCCAACGTGATTCCGTGTGTGATCAGGGCTTCCGCTAAGAGGACGTTTCGATCAGTCTTCGTGAGAACGGCGACAACACTGCCAGCTACGGATTCAGCCTCTGTGAATCTCCTTTCCGCAATCAATACCTGCGCTCGGGTTTCATCGACCTGGGCTATGCGCAGCTTGTCCTTCACACCGACTGCTAGGCGGCGCGCTTCTGCCAAATACTTATGGGCTTCTTTAAAGCGCTTCAACTGACGAAGCACGTTTCCCACATTGTTTTTTAGATCAACGCGGAAGAAAACGTTGCGGGTTAGTTTCAGGTGGCGATCTGCTTCTTCATATTCACGGACCGATCGACGCAGGAGGTCAATTCTGTCTGACGACTTAGCAAGCTCTCGAAGGACCATTGCGAGCTGGTTATGATAGGTCGCCCTAATTGTGTGATCGGTGATCTTCTTGAATAACGACTCGTTGTCGGTAAGGACTCGGAGAGCAGCCTCATAACGGGACGCTGACCATTCAACTCTTGCTAAACCAACGAATGCTCTCGCTCGTGTATTGCCTTCTATCGTGAGTTTCTTGAGCGCCTCCGTGAAGAGTATCCGCGCCTCGTTCAGTTGACCCGCGTACCAATAACAATAGGCGAGCTCAGCCCGCGCTGCCGCGACCTTCTTTGTATCCTGTATGGATTCGTAAAATGTAATGCTCTCGCTTATGAGGTTCTTGGCTGTCTCTTGAACTTCCTTGCTCTGATTCTTGCTACCAATCCAACAGGTCAAGACACCAGCGCACAGCAGCAACTCTGCAGCGATGGAAGGATGAAGACCTATGGTTGCCGGGCGCTCTCCCAACCCCATCCAGAACGGACGCATCGCTTGCTGCGCCCCATAGTAATTGCCGGCGTTCTTCAGTTCCAGCGCCGTTTGACACCTAAGAACCACTTCCTCATTGCGGCTAAGGTGAGAAGTTTCCAGTTGGGGTGAGGTTATCCTCATGTGAGATAAGCCTTTCACTGTGAGTGTAAGAAAACTTGTTAGCTGACGGGCGCATATTAGTTTCCCTCCGAGCGCCTTGCAAGAACCCAAGCATATTGCTCTATTCTGTTCGTAGTCTGAGTTCTTGCATCCCTCAAATTTGAAGGAGACACTCCTATGAAGCGCTTCGTAATAGCACTGGCCTTGACGTGCATTCTCTCTGGCTCAGCTTTCGCGGGAGACATACCAATGGACGCGCACGGGCCGACGCCCACCGCACTACTGCCAACAACCAGCATTACCACAACGGTAATCCTGACGATCATTAGTTTGGTGCGTCGCTAGGTACGAGTTCGAGAAAACAGAAGGAAGGAAACTGCTTCTGGCGGTAGGGTATTGATGTGCCGTAAGAAAAGGGCATCACCGTCTTCACCACGGTAACGCCCGACTCATATCATCTCTTGAACTCGCTCAAGTTCCACGCGGGAGACGAGGTATCGGGAGTGCGAAATAATGGGGCAGTGTCTGACAGGACGCACCGTAAAGGTCTCCCTCCAGACAGGCTGGAATGTAACAAGCCTGGAACGAAGATTCCAGAAACTCTGTTCCTGTATATTGTCGTCAAAGGAGTACCAGTCAATGAGTCTCAGACAACAGATAATTTCCGACATGACAGAATCGATGAAAGCCCAGACCGCGGATCGCACTTCGACCCTGCGCATGGTGAAATCCGCAATCGTCTATCGTGAGAAGGAAAAGGGCGGTGAGTTAGAAAATGAAGAGCTGATGAAACTGCTGCGCTCGCTGGTAAAGCAGCGGCGCGATTCCATCGAACAGTACGAAAAGGGCGGACGTCAGGATTTAGCTGATAAAGAGGCGGCCGAGATTGTCGTGATCGAAGCTTACTTGCCCCAGGCAGCCTCGCAG
>JBGTLE010000254.1:0-4722 GCA_041744295.1 Pyrinomonadaceae bacterium
ACCAGCTCGCAGATGGCCGCAACGTGCTGCTTAAAATCAACGCCTCCCTCTTTTGCCACAAGGGAAGGATTGGTTGTAACTCCATCAACTAAACCCAAGGCGGCGCCTTCACGAATCTCATTCAAGTTTGCCGTGTCGAGAAAAAACTTCATCAGACTTTCCTTTTCCGGCCCATCCAAGGAACATTGCGATTTCTGGACCCGGCCCGTGATTTCACATCCTAATCACTCACTTAATGTTACTCCGGATTCATGTCAGGTGACGACGGTGTTACCACCAATCGTTTTCGATCATCAAGTGCAGGATGCCATTGAAGACTTATTGTCCTCACGAGAGCGTCACTACACTCTTGAGGCTTCCGCTTGCAGAACAGCTTGAGACTTTACGTCCTTAGTGCTTATGGCCCGCTTGAGCAATGCAACGATATGGTTGTGGCCATGTTCTGTTGCATGGTCCAAGGCAGTTTGTCCTGACCTTAGGGTTTTCGTAACGTCAGCACCGCTATCCAGCAACACTTGGGCAATTCGGGCATCGCCGCTACATGCCGCAAGGATTAGGGGCGTAAAGCCAAGATCAGATTGAGCATTCACGTCCGCTCCAAACTGCAACAGTATTTGCACCGTGTCTGCATGCATATTGATGACGGCAAACATTAATGCCGTACGTCCCTCATGAGTTCGCGCATTTACGTCAAGGCCGTGACGTAACAAGGTTTTGACCGTGGCAGTTTGGCCATTAAGCGCAGCGGACATGAGTTCAAGATGTTGCTTCTCTTCCCTCTCAGCAATCGTCATTTCTGCGTGCGACATAACGGTCCCTCCGGAAGATGATTCAATTACCATTTCATACTTCTGTTCGCTATCAGCAATGACTTTGACTCGTTTATTCAAAACATGGAATGACCTATGTCACAGTTTGCGAGCACGAAAGAACACGGCTAGGCTCGATCTTGCGCGAAGTAGGCCATGAGTTGGCTTGTAAAAAGGGTTGGCCGAGCCGATCATGTTCTTCGATGGTAACCGACAAAATCGCCGCGCTTCGTGCAACTGTTCTCTTTGGCAGCTTAACGGACGAAGAATTGCGAGCTCTGGCGGCTCGCTGCGTGGAACGCAGGCTCTCTCGCGAAGAAGTATTGTTTATTGCCGGAGAAGAGGCGCGCGGACTCTATGTTGTCGTCAGCGGCGCGGTGCGCGCTTTCAAAGCTGGCGCTGATGGGCGAGAGCAGATCATACACACTGAGCGCGCCGCAGCCATCCTCGCCGATGTGCCGGTTTTTGATGATGGGACGTATCCGGCGACGGCCGTTGCTGATGAAGACTCGGTAGTTCTTTTCATCGCTAAGGGGGACGTGCGGGCGGTATGTCTGGAGCACCCGACAATCTCGCTTGCCGCACTAAAGATGATGGCCGGCCGTTTGCAACGACACGCTGAACTGGTCGAAGCGCTGTCCTTGCGCGAAGTAGGGCAGCGAATAGCGCGCTTGCTGCTCACAGAAGCCGAAGTTCGCGGTAAGAGATTAGACGGCGGCATTACCTTCGATCTTGTGATGACAAACGGTCAGATTGCCGCGCGCGTCGGCAGTGTGCGCGAAGTAGTGTCGCGCGCGCTCGCTCGGTTACAACAGGACAGACTAATCCAGCTTGATAATCGTCGTGTGACCATTCCGGACGAAGAGCTGCTTGGCGCCTACTCGGGTGAAAGCTGATTCTCCCTCCAACGAAGACTAGCAGTGAAACGAAAGATCATCGGGTTCCACCAGGCGGTTCGACCTGGGCAGCGTATCGAAGAAGGTCGTCACTGATGCACATCATTCTGTGCGGGTAACACGGGGCGCGATCGAAAAACAAGATCGCAATTCGCCAAGGGTGATGATCGGCGTGGACGGATCGTCCGAAGCCGAGCACGCGGTCCGCGCCGTAGGCCGGCGCCTTTGAACGGTTCCGGCTGGGCAAGCGTTGCTACCGCGCTGGTTACGACGGCGCATTGTTCCGTCGAGGTGGTTCGTAACCCGATGAGCTAACTGTCTCGATGTGAGCAAACAGGACGCCCAACTAACAACAAGGTTAGGTACATTTAATTACCTTAATAAGATTTGAGAAATCCAGGGAGGTACCACAGTGAGGAGGAGAAAAAACGACGTTGTCAGGGACGGCTGGAGCGCGCACAAACTTGCAGATGAATCGTCCTATGGGATAGACACGAAAGAAAAGCTAAAGCAAGGCGATGTTGATGGCGACCATGCGCGAATCACACCGGAAGCGGCCTCGAAAGCGGTACCAGATGTACCGCCCGCCAGCAATCGGAAGACTGCAACGTCTCGCAAGAAATCGTCAACGCGCCGTGTGCGATGAGGACAGTGCTTTCATAACGTTGCGGTCAGACAAAAATCGAGAAAATGGAGAACTCAAACCATGCCTGATTACAGAGCCAGAAAGCGTCTTAAGCAAAAAGTCCTTGAGAGATGGGAGAACGAGGGCGGGAGGATCGAAACGGCCGACCTGACGAAAGCGCACGAGAGGAACCCAACCAGAGACAATCAGGGACAGGGCAATCACTTGTCCCCATCGCGGAGTAATTTCACCCCTTCTAGCGCTTCCACGTCTCCCACAAAGAAGCGCAAGCCTCCTAAGAAATGATTTCGACGGTGTGAGCGCGAAGACCTTGAAAGGAATGAAAACCAATGCCACTCAACGAAACTATCGACAAACTAGCCGCTTATAAACCGACGGATTTGCCGGTCATCAGCCTTTATCTTAATACGCAAAGATGAAGTCATCTTGCCTGTGCTTCGTGAACAGTTCCCGCCGTATTTGAAAGAGAAAATCATTGACACGCTACGGCTTGATATCACGACGCCGGAACATGATGTTGCAAAGCAAACTCTAGCAGCTTTGCACGCGCATGACGCGAAGACGGATGTGGCGCGCGCGTCTAAGGTTTGATGGATGAATACCGCTCTGGTGGTCTCGCCGTCGTCGGGATGCATGACACGCTTGCCGCTCTTAGCATCGGACAGGTGGACGAGTTGTACTTGAGCACGCGGCTTGAAGAAATTCATGGCGGAGCAGAAGAGATAGGCAAACCACTCGTATCGTATCTGCCTGATGACTTAATGACGGACAACGACAACGATGCGACGCATGAAGTCAAAGTCGCCGATGAACTTGTGACGCGCGCGAGGCAAACAGGAGCGGGCGTGACGTTTATCGAAGACGTCGCGCTGTTAGCCGACATTGGGGGCATCGGCGCTACACTGCGTTATAAAGTTTGAGCGGATACGTCTCCATTCGTTGCCGCAAAAAAAACCCCCAACTAGCCTCGAACCTGCCATTCGACCCAGCTTCTCTCGGCCCGCTACCTACAGGAGCGTGCGTGTATAGAGGCGTGATAACCCCTGCTACTGCAGATCAAGCAGTTGAATCCTACGCAGGTGTCGCCCACCCTCGAAAGCCGTTTCCAGCCAGGTGCGCACAATCTCCAACGCGTCAGTCTCCGTCACTACTCGCTCTCCAAGTGAGATCATGTTGGCGTCATTGTGTTGGCGCGCCAGCCGCGCTGTCTCAACATTCCAGCAGAGAGCACAACGCACTCTTTTGACGCGATTGGCAGACATAGCTTCACCATTGCCCGAGCCGCCGAGCACCACTCCTCGTTCAGCCTCGCCACGAGCCACCGCAAGAGCTACCGGACGGATGAACAGAGGATAATCGACGGGCTCCTCCGAACAGGTGCCAAAATCATCGACCTCATGTCCCAGGGCTGTGAGGAATTCCTTGATCTTCTCTTTGTACTTAAATCCGGCGTGGTCTGATCCGATTGCGATTTTCATTTCGAGTACACCTATTCACTTATTGCCAATTCGTCTTCGTCCGTCAGAAACCTACGGAGGATGGGGTTTGTTGATTGCCACAACTGTTCGTCAGGGCCATCGAAGATTGCTTGTCCGTCGTGGAGCATTAAAAACTTCGTGTTGATGAGGCAGAGCTGGTCATTTTCGGCCGCTATCCGCTTCCCGCCGCCCGGCGCTGAGGCGATGAATCGGGAGGAGAGAAAGCGTATGTCCTCAAGACGGTGCGTGACCCAGATGGAACTGACTCCCCGTATGTCGCGCAGTTTCAGAGCCAGCTCGTAGATCGTGCGCGCCATCGGCGGATCAAGCCCGGCGGTCGGTTCGTCGAAGAGCGCTATATCGGGATCGTCAACGACGGCGCGGGCGATGGCCACACGCCGCTTCATCCCGCCGGAAAGTTCTGCCGGCAGTTGGTCCGCCGCCTCCTCAAGACCAACGAACTTAAGCTTCCGTATCACCCGCTGCTCGATCTCCTGTTCGCTCATACCTTGCTCGCGCATCCGGTAGGCGACATTGTTATAAACCGAGAGCGAGTCGAACAGGGCTCCTGTTTGAAAAACCATGCCGATCTTGAGCCGGATGTGGTTCAGTTCGGCCTCTGGAAGACTTGTTATCTCCTCGCCGTCAATAAAGATTTCGCCGCCGTCCGGCCTGAGCAAACCTAGTACGAGCTTGAGCACGGTTGACTTGCCTGATCCGGAAGCACCGAGCATGACCTTCATCTCGCCGGACGCAACCGTAAAGCTCAAGCGGTCCAATATTACTCGTTGACCGTAGGCGTGCGAGACATTGCGAAACTCGATGCGCGGCACATAAGGGTCAATCCCTACTGGTGCGTGATCAATCAAGCTGCTCGTTTCCATTGACATGAA
>JBGTLE010000255.1:0-17328 GCA_041744295.1 Pyrinomonadaceae bacterium
AAGTCGCCGCACTCCAAAGGCTCCGCCCACCCACAATCTGCGTACCGTCAACTGCCCGATAAAACTTTGGCGGCTTAGTCGATCCAATGAGTCGCAGCGTCGTTGGAGCTGATCCGGATTCTCTAACTTCCGGATTAGGCAGGCGGATGTTCGGCGCTTCAATCTGGCGTCGGCTTTTTCGCTTCTCAGTCGTTGGTTGAACCCTGCGTTCTGAACTCGAGCTCACATAAGTGTTCGCCACTTTTCTTTCATTACTATTTTGAGAAGTCGCTTCAACTTTTTTTGGCGAGGCTGAGACTTCCGGATCGGTCACACGTGCGCGTTCAGGCTTTCGATTCGCCTTTGCGTCTGCTGACTGCGGTTTCGCATTAGTCTTGGCCGTGGCTTTATTCGCGAACTGTGGCAACGGCAACCCAAAGATCGCCATAAGAGAAATGCCGACCAGAGCCACCACCACAACGGTAATAGCTCCCGGGCCAAATCGCCTTGATGACTCCACCATCGACATCTTCACGCCCGGGTGGTCGGAGGATCGAACCGCAACGGGTTCGCCCGTCTCATTGGGATCTCTGTTTGACGGGCTCTTGGCGCGACCGATGCGACGCAACGCCTCGCGAAACTCGTTTGCGCTCGCATAACGATCTTCGGGCTTCTGCGCCATTGCTTTGTTCAGAATCGCAGCAAGCTCCGGACCTACTGATTGATGGATTCGGTTTGCCGGTCTCAAGGGGTCTGGTTCCGAGTTCGCCAGCGCTGATGCTCGGAGCAATGCGTCAGGCGGTTTAGTTCCGGTAAGCAAGTGATAGAGCGTGGCTCCCAGTGCGTAGATATCACTGCGCGGATCCGTTCGTCGATCCTGAATCTGCTCAAGCGGAGCGTATTGCCGCGTATATCCAAAAAATGCGGCTGAGGCAGTTGACGAAGGATCCGCTGGTTGCGCTTTAGCCAACCCAAAATCCAGCAATGCGATCTGACCCGTCGCGGTTAACTTCAGATTGTGCGGCTTGATGTCGCGATGGATGACCTGTCGATCGCGGGAGTGCAAATAGATCAAAGCATCGAGGAGTTGATCGGCCCACGCGATCACCTGATCGCGCGGAAAAGGTCCCGGCTGTTGCGCGATAATCCTTGCAAGATCTACTCCGCCGATAAACTGCATTACGAGGAAAGCCCGATCGCCTTCCGTGAAGTGGTCGGTGACGCGCGGCAACGCCGGATGCTGCATGCTCGCCAGGAGTCGAGCTTCCTGCGCAAACTGCTTTCGCATCGACGGTTCGGATGAGAACGTTTCTTTCAGAGCGACCGTAATGCCGAGTCTCTCGTCAACGGCTTCGTAGACCGCGCCCATGCCACCCTTGCCGAGTTTCCGAACGATGCGATAGCGATCCTGTAAGAGTGTTTCCGGCGCCAGCGAAGGAGTTCCTGGGTGAGTAGTTTCGTTCGATACGGTCAAGGGTGTTGCTCCCGTCGGGGATGGAGGTCAGTTTGAGAATTCAGCGTTTGCTGCTCAGGTTTTGACAAAGGATTTAAGCTCGACTTGAAAGCTGAGATTTGAGGAGTGCTGCTGAAGCGTGTTCTCAGAAGTGAGCCAAAGATTTGAGGATCCGGTCGGGCTATGACCAGTGTCCGCAGTCAGAAGTATATGATAGCCGGGAACATACGCACAAGAAGAAGTTTTTGGGAGCGCGGACGGCCTCGTCCGCACCGATAGACGCCTCGAAGTTCCAGTGTGAAACAGATATTTCAAGCAGCGCGTTTGCGAGAATTGGCGGACGAGGCCGTCCGCGCTCCCAATGAAGAGGTCGTTTATTATTTGGCTCTCGCACTGGCAGCAGCTCGTCTTCGAAAATTCTCGTAGCACTCAAGTCTGCGCACTTTTCGCCGCTGCGACCACCCTGCGCTATACTACGTTACTCCCACCCAAAACCTGTTTAGGAGTATCGCTGAATGAAACTGCTACTACTAATTTCGCTCGTCGTGTGCCTGCCGTTGGTGACGCCGGCAAAAAAGGTCACGCCAGACCAGGGACAGCAGGCGCGTAAGCTCTTCCCGTACAACTATGCGATCGATGACCTTCCAAACGGTCTCAGGCTAGTCACGGTACCGACTGACTATCCCAATCTCGTCGCACTTTACATCGTCGTCCAGACGGGTTCGCGGAATGAAGTGGAACCGGGGAAAACCGGGTTTGCTCACTTCTTCGAACACATGATGTTTCGCGGCAGCGAGAACTACACGTCTGAGCAACGCGACGCGATACTCAAACGCGCCGGCGCTGAGCCAAATGCTTACACGTCTGACGACCGCACGGTCTATCACGAGACTTTTTCCAAAGAGGACCTGGACGAGATCATGAAGTTGGAAGCCGATCGCTTCCAGCGTTTGAAGTACGCCTTGCCGGAGTTCCAAACGGAAGCACTCGCGGTTAAAGGCGAGTACGACAAGAATAGCGCCAATTCTTTTTCAAAGCTCTACGAGGTGCTCCGCGAAACGGCGTTCAAAACGCACACCTACTCGCACACGACGATGGGCTACCTCAAAGACATTCAGGACATGCCCAACCAGTACGATTACAGTCAGGAGTTCTTCAAGCGCTTCTATCGACCGGAATATACGACCATCGTGCTCGTCGGCGATGTCACCCGTGAACGAGCTCTTGCTGTGACTAACAAGTACTTCGCGGAATGGAAGCGTGGCAATTACGTCACAAACATCACTCCTGAGCCGAAGCAGACAGAACCGCGAACGGCGAACATCGATTGGCCGTCGCCAACTCTGCCCATTGTGGCCGTGGCTTTCCGCGGCCCGGCGTATTCGGATGTAGCCAAAGACAAACTCGCACTGGATCTGTTGGCGCAAGTCGCGTTTGGAGAGAACTCGACCCTTTATCAGAAACTGGTGCTTACCGAGCAGAAAGTAGACGTGCTGGAACCTGACTTCAGCAATCAGCTCGATCCGGAGTTGTTTGTCGTATTAGCACGCGTTAAGGATCCGAAAGACATGGATTACGTTCGCGAGCAGATACTCGCAACTTACAAACGCTTTACGACCGAGCTTATTCCGGCGGCAACACTCAATGACACGCGATCGCGCGTGCGCTACAGCTTTGCAATGGCCATGGACAGCTCGGAGGCGATCGCTTCGACAGTGGCGCCGTTCGTATCGTTACGCCGCAGTCCGGAAACGATAGACAAACTTGCAGGGTTAATGGAGACCATTACTCCCGAGGACGTGCGCGCGATGGCTGTAAAGTATTTTCGCGACGATAGCCGCACCGTAGTTACCCTGCAGTCAAAAGCAACCGCAAAGAACGACGCGCAGGAGGGTTCAAACTAATGCGACGTCTATTCACTGTCACACTTATCTTTGCGGCCTTGTTAACCACGACAACGAGCGCGCAGAAACCAGATGCAAAAACGAAGACCACCAGGATCGCCAGTGTACTGCAAGCCAACCGCTCGCCGCTGGTTAGTTTCCGCATAGTGTTTATGATCGGCGCCGCCTCCGATCCAAAAGGCAAGCAAGGCGTGGCGGCCATGACTGCGGCAATGCTGTCGCAGGGCGGCACGCGAACCTTGTCTTACGAACAGATCGTCCAGGCAATGTACCCGATGGCAACTGCGTTTGGTGCGCAGATCGATAAAGAGATGACGGTCTATACGGGCACGACGCACCAGGACAATCTGGATAAGTACTACGGTCTGATTTCACAGATGTTGCTCGACCCGGGATTTCGCGCTGACGACTTCAAGAGACTACAGGCCGATGCGATCAACTATCTGAAAGTTTCTCTGCGCGAAGGCAACGACGAGGAACTCGGCAAGGAATATCTCTACAACCTGATTTATGACGGTCATCCTTACGAGCATCACAACCTCGGAACGATTAGCTCGCTCGAGAAGCTGACACTCGAAGATGTCCGCGCTTTCTACAAAGCAAACTATACGCAGGCAAGCATGGTGCTGGGACTGGCCGGCGGCTTCTCGCAGGGTTTTCCGGCGCAGGTGCAGAGGGATTTTGCGAAGTTACCCGCGGGCCAACCAGCAAAGGTCAAATACGATTCGCCAAAGCAGCCGGCGGGCACGCAGATCTCAATCATTCAACGCGAAACCCGAGCGACGGCTATCTCACTCGGTTTTCCAATCAACGTAACTCGCGCCGACAAAGACTGGCCGGCACTGGCGGTGGCGGCTTCTTACTTTGGCCAGCATCGCTCGAGCAACAGTCATCTCTATCAACGGCTGCGTGAAGCGCGTGGGCTGAACTACGGCGACTATGCGTATATCGAGTACTTTCCACGCGGCATGTTTCAGTTCACGCCCGATCCCAACCAGGGACGGTCGTCTCAGATCTTTCAGATCTGGATTCGCCCGGTAACACCAGAAAACGGCCATTTCGTTTTGCGCGCCGCGCTCTACGAGTACGACAGGCTGTTGCGGGAAGGAATATCGAAAGAAACTTTTGAAGCGACGAGAGAATTCCTGACGAAGTACAACAATATCCTGACGCAGACTCAGGACGCGCAGCTGGGTTACGCGCTCGACAGTCGCTATTACAACATCGCCGATTATGTTCCCTACATGCGCGAGCAGTTGGCAAAACTGACGCTCGATGATGTGAACAACGCCATTCGGAAGCATCTGAAGTCTGACGGGATGCGCATCGTGATCATTACAAAAGATGCTGAGGGTTTGCGCCAGGCGATACTCAGCAATAAGCCTTCGCCGATCACCTACAACTCTGCGAAGCCGAAGCAGATTACGGATGAAGACAAGGTAATTCAGGGTTATAAGATTGTTGCGAAGCCGGAAGAGGTGGTGATTGTGCCGGTAGGAAAGGTTTTTGAATAGTGGAGTCAGCTGACTTCTACATTTGGAAAAGGATTGTGGGAAAGTCTCTCAGTCAGGAAGGTGGACCCTGACCCCGCTTCAAGTTTGCATTCATTTCAAGGTTAAGAAGAGCGGGGACAGCCAACCTTCCTGACTGAGAGATTACCCAGCAACCTCTCTGCACTCTCAAGGCAGCGCTGACCCAGCTCTTCTCTCAAGTTCGAAGCTGATCAGTCACCACCGGCGCCGACTTCCGGATCGGCAGAGCGATGAATCTCGGTTGCCTCAACAGCTTTCCCCTTCGGTTTCTTGAAGATCGACCCAATCCACGCTCGCGCAGTCACTCTCGCCAGCGCTCGTCCGTGCGAAGTAGTGCGCAGATCGTCAATCAACGAATAGACAACCGGAGTCGCGATCAACGTTAGTAACAGTGAAAGTGTCTGTCCGCCTATCACGACGATCGCAATCGATCTTCGCTCCTCAGCTCCCGGCCCCGTGCCCAGCGCCAACGGCGCCATCCCAGCCACAAGCGCGAGAGTGGTCATCAAAATTGGGCGCAGTCGATCGCGATTTCCCTGCATGATCGCCTCGTAGCGTTCCATGCCTTTCGCCCGCAAACTGTTCCTGTGATCGATCTGCAGAATCGAATTCTTCTTTACCACTCCAAACAAAACCAGGATTCCCAGCGCTGAGTAAAGATTCAGCGTGTCCCCTGTTCCCCAGATCGAGAATAAGGCAAACGGAACCGAAAGCGGCAGGCTGAGCAGGATCGTAAGCGGGTGCACTGTGCTTTCAAACTGGGACGCGAGGATCATGTACATGAAAATGATCGACAGAATAAACGCCCAGATGAACTCCGTGAAGGTGCGCTCGAGCTCGCGTGCCTTTCCGGAAACCGTTGTGGTGTAGGCGGCCGGCAGATTCATCTCGGCAACCTGGCCACGCAAGGCCTCGATGCGATCTGCCAACGCATAACCCGGCGCCACCGAAGCCCTCACAGAAACCTGTCGCTCGCGATCGAGGCGATCGATTCGCGACGGTGAGGTCTCTCGCTTGATCCTCACCAGGTTGTCCAGCCTTACCAAGCCACCCCGGGAGGACGGCACATAAAGGCGATTGATGGTCTCAGCATCGCTGCGATCGCCTTCATCTAGCCGCAGTTGCACGTCGTAGTCTTCGTTAACGGATGCGTCGCGAAAACGCGAAGCCTCTTCATCGCCGCCCACCATCACTCGCAGACTGGTGGCGATATCGGAAGTATCAACACCGAGGTCCGCCGCGCGGGCGCGATCGATCTCGACGCGCAATTCCGGCTTGTTCAGTTTTAGCGAGGAGTCGGCATCGACAATCCCGCCAACTGTCTGGGTACGCTTTACTAGTTCATCGGCATACTCGGAAAGCGCCTCGATCTCAGGTCCGCGGAAAACAAAGTCGATATCAAAGCGGCCACCGGCGCCGAAGTTGAAAGACTGGGCGTTGCGAATACCCGCGCGCAAGGGCGAGTACTTTTGCAGGCGCCGACGGACCTCGCTCATCACATCCTGCTGGGTGTAGTTCCCTTTGAACGCGTTGAGCGGATTCCCTTTCTTTAGTTCCGTCCAGACGCGTCCGAAAGAAAGCGTCCGCTCCTCGTGCGGTGCGATGCGCACATAGGCCGAACCCGAATTCACACCGCCGATGAAACCACCGCCCACGCCAGCGAGCACCATTCGCACGCCAGGTGTCGCGAGTATCTCTTTCTCAATCGCCAGCATGCCCTCGTTCATTGAAGAGAGGTTCGTGCCCTCGGGTGCGTTGATGTTCACTTCAAACTCGGCTTCATCGACGTTGGTTGGGATGAACTCCTGTTTCACCGCCTTGTACAGCGGGATACTCGTGAGGATTACGATCGCGGAAAGACTCGCCACCGCCAGACGATGACGCATCGCAAGAGCCAGCAACCGCGAATAGCCCAGGTCGATCCAGCGATAGAAGCCGGTGCGCGACTGGGGCGCTCCATGCCCACCCGGCGCATCATCAACGCGAATCAATCGCGAACTCATCATCGGCGTCAGTGTGAAGCAGACCAGCAAGCTGACGAGAATCGCGACTGCCGCTGTGATGCCGAATTGATAGAGAAATCTTCCTGAGATCGAAGACATGAACGACACCGGTAGGAAGATGACTACCAACGAAAACGTGGTCGCCATTACTGCCATGCCAATGTCTTTGGTCGCTTCGCGCGCTGCCTCCTTCGCGTTCATTCGCTTCTCTTCAATGAAGCGGAAGATATTCTCCAAGACAACGATCGCGTCGTCGATTACCACGCCTACCATCAGCACCAACGCCAGCATCGTCACACTGTTCAGCGTGAAGTCGAGCGCGCGCATCATGCCAAACGTAGAAATAACCGAACACGGAATGGCCACCGCCGCGATCAAGGTTGAGCGCCATGAGCGCATGAAGAAAAAGACCACGAGGCTCGCCAGAATACTTCCGAGTACCAGGTGGGTCTCGATCTCGTGCAGAGCCGATTCGATATAACGCGACTGATCGCGAATGACTTCGAGCTTTACATCGTTAGGCAGCTGGGCAGCGATGCGCGGCAGTTGATTCTTAATCCCGTGGATAACTTCAATCGTGTTGGCGCCTGATTGCCTGCGAATTTCGAGTGAGACGGTGGGAACGCCGTTGAGTCGCGAAATTGATCGCTGTTCCTTGGTGCCGTCTTCAACGCGGCCAACGTCTCGGAGACGGACCGGCGAGCCGCTGATGTTCGCGATGACAAGGTCTTCAAAAGAGCGCGGATCGGCATAACGGCCCAGCGTTCGCAAAACCAGTTCCTCTTGACCGGTATTTACGTTACCACCCGGTATGTCGGTGTTCTGACGAGCTAGCGCCTGTCCGATAGCGGCAATTGGAATCTGGTAAGCGGCCAGGCGATCGGCATCGATCCAAACATTTATTGCTCGATCGAGTCCGCCTGAGATTCTTACTTCGCCGACGCCGCCGGTGCGTTCGAGTTGGACGCGCACGGTCTTATCGGCAAGCTCGGTCAGCTCTCTGATTGAGCGGTCGCCCGACAAAGAGATTGTGATTACGGGAGTGCTGTCGTTATCAAACTTTTGCACCACGGGTGGCGTGGCGTCATCCGGCAACTGCCTTACTACGGTTGCCACTCGATCGCGAACGTCCTGCGCAGCCGTATCGAGATCGCGATCCAGCTTGAAGGTAGCGATTACAAAAGAGGTGCCTTGTGAAGAGATTGAGCGGAGCTCGTCGATGCCGTCTACTGTGTTTACGACTTCTTCAATTTGTTGAGTAACGAGTGACTCCATCTCTTCTGGAGCAGCTCCTGGCAGAGATGTCCGCACACTCACCGTTGGCAGATCGACTGATGGAAAGCGGTCTACACCCAAATTGAAGAAGCCAGCCGCGCCAACAACGACCAACGACAGGATGATCATCGTGGCGAAGACCGGACGGCGAATACAGATTTCAGCGAGTTTTTGCATTGCTAAGAGCAGTGACCGGTGACAAGTGACAGGTGACAAGTAAGAAGGTACTTAGCTCGGGACCTCTCACCTTCTTGCTTGTCACTTGTTACTTGTCACCTGTCACCTATTCTCACTCAACTACTTCCACAGCTTGGCCTGACTGCAGATTTCCCGGATCAACCACTACCTTCTCACCCAGATTCACGCCGGCAACAATTTCAGTCCAATCACCACTGCGGCGGCCAGTGGTAATTGGCTTCTCCTGGGCCTTGCCGTTGTTCACGACAATCACTTTTTCAATGCCGGCAAAGGTGATGATCGCGTTGTTCGGCACTGTGACTGCCATCTTCGCATCATTCGTGACGATCTCTGCACGAGCAAAAGCGCCCGGACGCAGCTTGCCATTGTTGCGAACGTCGGCCTCAACCACCAGCATTCGGTTCTGCTCGGTGATGACAGGACTCAAACGCGTAATCTGGCCCACGTAAACGTTTGTGTCTCCATCGACTGTTACTCTGACATTCTGTCCGGCGCGCACAGCGCCGGCTTCTCTTTCCGGAACTTCAGCGCGCAGTCGCAAAGGATCCATCTTCACGATATTGACGAGGGGCGCGCCCGAAGCCACAAACTCACCGACACTGGCGCGCTTCTCCTGAATGATGCCGTCAAGCGGCGCGAAAACCGAGGTGTCAGTTAGTTGTTGCCGCGCCAAAGAAACTTCGGAGCGTCTCTGCGCCAGCAGACCCTGACGACTACGAATTTCTTCAACGGCATCCTGATACCGGCTCAGCGCCACTTTGTAGGTGGCGTCGGCGGATTCGTAATCGGAACGCGCCACGACGCCCTGCTCAACCAACTTCACCGCTCGTTCACGATTTAGTCGCGCCTCTTCCATCACTGCGCGAGCCTGACGCACGGTTCCGGTTTGCTCGAGATCAACTCGATCGTCCTGGCCGTCGGGTGAAAGACCAAGTCGCGCCCGGGCCTGCGCCAAGGCTGCCTCAGCTTGTTGCACGCGTAATCGATAGTCGCCTGGCTCCAACTGCGCGATTAACTGGCCGCGTCGAACCACACTCCCCAGATCCACGGTGATGGTGCGAATACGTCCGGGCACTTTTCCGCTCACGGTCGTCTGATCGTAAGCAGCGAGAGTTCCGTTTGCAGTCACAGTTTCGCCAAACGGCGTTTCCACCACCGCAGTAGTCTTCACCTGCCGAGCCGTGTTTGCGTCGCCGGGTCGAGTCTGCCGGGCCGATGCCGGATAGTCGCTCTTGCAGGCCAGTGACAACACACACGTGAGCAATCCCGCGGACAGCACAAATGATTTAAGCGAGGAACCAGAGATTGAGCGAGCGAACGAAACCATGTTTTTGTTTACTCAGGGTCGACTTCCTTGGTCCGACACCCAGGACTTAATCGTTGTTCACGCAGGATTTAAGTCAGCTTGTAAAGCATGGCCGGGCCGGTGGCTTATCTTACCACGCGGCCCGGCGAATTAATGAAAAGGGGGGAGTCCGCCTTGATTGGTGGAAAACCAAATCTTGTCTCTACCAGATGCAGGAACAGCGTAATTAGCTGCCAAAGCTTTTGCGGATTAGATATGAGGCCTTGATGAAAAAGACGCGACTGTTTCTGCGAAAGCCCGGAACGATCTCGCGCGTAAAAGGGTGTTCGCCTTGATAAGTAATATCGTCGTTGTATCCCACGTAGAACGACGTTCCCGGGCTCGGTGTCCAGCCCGCAAGAAACTGTCCCCTGACTTTCGAGTTGAGCGTGTTGTAGTCGAGGATGACGCGCGCAAACGTGGCTTTGGTGAATTGATAAGTCCCGCGCCAGGTCAGGATATTTACGTCGAAGGCTGTCAGGCCCGTGTCGTAGCGCGTAAGCCGCTGCTTATTCAGATTGAGTTGCGTGCGGAATTCGTTCGTCGGCTGATAGGTTAAGCCGGCGGTGATTTGCAACAGATTGCCGCGGCCAGGATCCCGCGGCGCCACACATTCCGGCGCCGGATTAATGTCACATTGGCCAGCCGCTCTCAATTCCCTGGCCAGCAATGCCGGCGGACTTATGCGCGGGTACTTCGGCAGACTGCCGAAGTCGAGATCAAAGTGGCCCCAGCGATGAGTAATCTGGGCGTTCAACTGAATCTGTTTACTGAAGTTTGATCCGGCAAACGTCGACAGATGCTGTTTATTGGATGAACGCTCGTTGTCCGGACCATAAAACGTGCACGCACGAACGCTGGGGTTTCCGCCGCTCGCAGGAGTGAAGCCGAAAGGATTACAAAGACCGGCTGTTCTTACTGGGCCGAACTCGTAATCAAACAACCGTTCGTATCCAGGCTCCCACCACACTCCCCACCAACTACTGCGTGGCAAAGTCAGCTCGAGCAGATTCTCCGCCTCCCACGTATACAATCTTCCCTGCCAGTCGTAATCGATGTGAGTGAAGTTGTGAATGTGGTACGAAATCAGCTTCTTCTTCGGCTGCGGATCTGAGTTGTAACGCACATAGCCATAGTTGAAGTTTGAATTTGTGCGCTGTACAAACCCTACGTCCGCGCGATAGTCGGAAGTAAATCCCTCGCCGCCAAACTCGTACCCCCAATTCCGACCTGAGTTGGTGTAATTAGCCGAGTAGCCAAACCCGTTCCCTTTACGGTCCTCGGTTTTTCCGGTATTCGGATCGAAGAAGAAATTCTTCGAGAAGGTGCCAATCGTTTGGAACGTGAGCGTAGTCTGTTTGTCGAGCACAAAACGCCCGTCCATCGAGAAGAGCTGATTGTGCTTGTCCGGGAAGTTATAAGTGGTGGCAAGCATGCCGAGACTGTTTTCTTTCCCGATATCTCGCTTCAAACGCAACACTCCGATCATCGCGTTCTCATCGAGAATCTTGAAGAGATCGTTTTGACGGCTTAGCTGTGAAAGGCTCAGGGCTTGCGGGTTGAAGCGCAGGAATTCGCGATCGTCCAGGGAGAGATTCCCCGGACCATTGTCACTCGCGGCCATGATGCCGAAGGTGTTGCGACCAATCTTCCCGGTTGTCTTGAGTGCGAAGTCAGGATCAACGATGGCTCGAGTATGAACCGCAGTGATCGGAGTAGTGAAAATGTCGATACCTTCAAGAAAGAACGGCCGCTTTTCACGAAAGAAGATTGGGAAGCGTTGATTCGCTGTTACCACCAACTGATCGGCTTCTACTTGTGCAAAGTCGGGATTGATTGCGAGGTCAACCGTCATCCCCGGACTGGGGATAAACTTGGCGGTCAGGCCCGCTTCCATTTTGAAAGGTTCATTGAAGATGCGACCCGGATCCGGACCAGTAAGCGGCGCTCCAAAGGTGCGTACAAACCTTCCGGTCTCTGAAAGAGTAATGCTGGGAATTAACTCCAGCGTGCGCTCCGACGCGATCCCATCGAGACCGCCCAGCCGGCCGGCTTGCACGAGATTGCTCGAGATGCTGCGCGAGAACGGCATCCATGAATTGAGTTCGCGATTGAACCGCTGGATGCGCCGGAAAAAATGCGCCCCCCAAAACTTTCCCTTACCGGCTTCGTACCTTAGCGATTTAAAAGGAATTGCGATCTCGACAAAATAACCGGTCTCGTCAATTGTCCCTTTGGAATCCATCAGAATATCGACACTGAAGTCTTCCCCGCGGCCTTCGGTCAGCACGCCGTCTGCCTGAATTCCAAGCGGATTGAAGAAGGCCTCGAACGCTTTTCGCTTGTCATTGAAAGTGTCGAGATAGAACCCAACGTAGTCATCATTAAAAATGTTGTCGCGCTTCGCGACGGTTGCACGGATTTTGTCCCGCTCGTCGAACGCGCGAAATCCGATGTAAAGGAATTTCGCGTCGTAGCCCAGCAGCACCTCTGTAGGTTTTGACGGCGAGATGTTGTCGCCCGGATCGATCTGATAAAAGTCTTTGAGGACCGCGGCGCTTTGCCAGACAACTTCATCAAGCTTTCCATCGATCACCGGGGCCTTGTCGAACTTCGGTATGTTTACGGGATTTGCCTTCTCCGGCGGCAGCACCACCGAGCCCTTGGCGCCGGGAGCCGCCTTTGCGGCAGCCGAGGGGTCATTGCCAGTTGCTGTTGGACTCGGAGCCAATGAAGTAGCTGCGGCAGGCTTCTCAACGGCTGGCGACGGGGTGGCCTTAGCGGGTGTTGGTGAAGTTGTCGCGTTTGGAACGGATGCTGACTTGATTTCAACTGCAGACTCAGCGGGTGTCGACTGGCCAACCACCGGTGGTGCAAACAGCGAGCTTAGGCTTATGAGTAAGGCCGCTTTAATCATATGAATTTCCTGCGCTCCTTTTACGGAGTGGTACCTGCGAAAGAGATTTCGACCGAGGTATAAAATTTTGCTGTGCTAGATATGATTTGAGGTAACAGGGTTAACCGCTGGGGAGACCAACCCTTCGCTCTGGAACAGGCAGGCAGAAATTCGAGCCTGAAACACTACCGCTTACGCCGTAAAGCCGTCGGGGGTTCTCGTAAATAAATCCGAAAATCCGGAAGGATGGGACAAGCTGAGACCTCAGATCTGAAATTTCAAATCTGAGATCTCAAAAAACCCGCGAGCCTATCTTTGGCGCAACAGAATCTTGCCGTCGCCGGTACTAAGAACAAATATCTTGCCGCCCTTGCCAACTTTCCAACGCTTGACCCGTTTCGAAGGAGCCAGATCTTCCGTAATGGTTAGACCCTCGTTGGTAAGTTCTTCAGCGTCCGTTTCGATCGTGAAATTCGAGTCGGAGGGAATGGCAAGAGTTACGGAACCCGAACCAGTACGAGCAGTCAACGCGACAAACTTACCATCGAGCAGAATCGGTCCGTCGCCCGTGCGCGCTTCCAACTGACCGTCAAAACGTCCTACCTTGATCGGTCCGTCGCCAGTGTTTACTCGCAACTGACCCGATGCGTTTGAAACTTCTATGGGTCCGTCACCAGTGCGCAGCGTCAGATCTCCCGAAACGCCTTCAAGGGTTAACTGACCGTCATCAGATGACACATGCAGCGTCACATTACGCGGCACAAAAACTTCCAGGCTGGCCGAGCCGTTGGACTCTGGATTACTGGCAATGATCGAAATGCTTGATCCCTGTTGCTCGGCCTTGACGGCAATCTCTTTCGCTTCCTGTTCGCCTTCGGCCCGCTTAATCGCTGTGTACATCACTTCGGGCTTGTCCCAGCCGCGGACGATAATAGTGCCGTCGTAGGTAATGACGTTCACGCGGACCGTTCCGGTAACAGCAAAAGACTTGGATTCGCGGAAGGTAAAGATCCGGCGACTAACAGCGGTTGCTGTGCCTTTCCCGGTACCTTTGCCGGCACCTGTCCCAGCACCGCTTCCAGCGCCGCCACTAACGGCATGTCTATCGGCGCGCGCATCCTCATGCACCTGGCGTCTGATCTCGCGCTCCATCTCACGCTGGATTTGCTGCTGCGCTCTTTGAATCTCAACCTGGGCCTGACGAATGGCCCGAGCAGCTTCGCGTTGAATATCAATTCGCGTTTGTCGCTCGATACGAGTCTCGTTTGCTACATTGCGCTTTATTTCCTCAGCAAGTTTCCGATTCGCGGCATTGAGTTCGTTTAGCTCTTGCGATACACCCTTCTGCTTGTCCTTCTGCCAGATATCTTTTTCCTGCTGCGACAGCAGTGAGACGGCCGAACTCAATTTGCCGCCGTCGGGATTCCGCTTGATCCATATCCGGCCGTTGACGTTGCCGATCTTTATGCGCGAGCCACCGGTCCCGATCTGGCCGTGAAGTTCATGTCCGACGTATTCGCCGTGGCTAACGTTCAGACCAAAGTCGTTGCTGATGTCGCCGTGCACCGTGCTCGCACGAACAAGCGCATTTGCGCTCGACGGGATCATCAGCGAGACCGAACCGTTCACAGAGTTGAGCGAAATCGCCTTCGTTTCATTCAGGCGCGTAAAGACTGCTTCCAAACCGCCATTCACGGTCGACAGCTTCGCGGAACCCATCAACCCTTTTGCCGTCACGCGTCCATTGATCGAAGAGCAACTGACGTCGCCCTCCACGCCGTCGACATCCAGTGGGCCATTGATCAGATCAACCGATTCAAGTCGTGTCTGACGGGGCACCGTCAAGGTGTAATCGACCGTCGCAGGATTGTTGTAGCGACCCTTTTCGTCCTTGTAGAAATTGTGATCAGGATAGCGCGTCTTGATACGCAACGCGTCGGGAGTGGCCACGACGTCAATCTGCGCTTGCGTGAGTCGTTCGCGGTTGTAGGCGCGTTTGACTGCCGTCACCTGAACCTCATTCCGATCCCAAACGGTAATCTTCACCCCACCGTTGAGGTTCTCGAGGGAGATGCGGCCGTTAGCGGTAAACGGATAAGTTTGACTAAATTCTTCACGTACTTCCGGTCCAGTGGGCGTGATATCTACGGTTGCGAATGCGTGACTGGCGAGGACTGAACTTGCGACGACGACTGAGCTCGTCAATTGGGTGTGGTCCGCTGCCGGCCATTCCATCGTGTGCAGACTCGCTGTCTGCGGCACACTCAACACCACCAGGATAATTATCAAACTGCTCAATAAAACTTTTCTAAGCATCTACTTCTCTCTCTTTTCAAATATTGTTGTTGTTGAATCAATGCTCAACCCGCACGTCGAAGATTGATACTGCCGTTTAGTGTCTTGAGGAGTAATTCGCGCCCACCTGCACCGATGGTCCCGTGCAACTCGCGTTTGCCGAACTTGCCCATAGTCGTCAGGGGGAAATCGCTATTGATCGCGCCATTAAAAGTCTTTGCCTGAACACTGGTACTTAAGCCAGACGGTAGGTCGAGATTGATGGCGCCATTCACCGTCTTGAACTGGAGCGAACCCGGCCAGTTCACATTTCCCAGTCTCGCCGAGATTTCACCGTTCACGGTTTTCGCATCCGCGTAGCCGCTGGTCGAGATCTTGATGCTGCCATTGACAGTCTTCACGCTGACATTGCTCGCCAGGACTTCGGCACTAATCTCACCGTTGACAGTCTTTGCCGCAACGTTGACTCCGGAAGGAACCTTGACCTTGAAATCAACCCGCACGTCATTGTTTGTTACCACGTTGGTACCCGATGTGGGATTTCCTGATGCCGTCCCAATGCCCGGTTCACAAACAGTTGTTCGTTTAGGATCGTCAGTCGGATAGATTGCGCAGATCGTCACTCCGCCTGCGTGCTCCACCACTTTGATACTCACCAGGTTCGCATCACCTCGCATGGCCCGCTTGTTGGCGACCACTTCAACCTCACTACCGGATGAACCAGCGGCGGCTATGTCTCCGTTCAGTCCTCGGATTTCGATCGTCTGGCCCGTCGCGACGCGCCCGGTCCACCGAAACTCACTAGCGGTCGACTGCGGCTGAGGCGCTAACTCGATGTTATTTCCCTTCGCCGAGATGGTCGCAGCACTAGCGGCGAAAAAACTATGGCCAGTCAACGAAGCCGTCAGTTCCTCCAAACCGTCAGTCAACAGCTGAAGCCGTTCGAGGTCCTTTAACGCGCTCGAGAAAACTGCCAGCGCGACGAGCATAACGAGTAACGCCCGGTAGCCTTTTCTCTCTTTGCTTTCGAAGTTCGTGTTGCTCATTTTCTTCCCCGTGATTTCCTGGGTCGGGAATGGCTCCCTGGATTGTTACTAACCACTCCCGACCCATCTGCGTTGCTCTATTACCAGAACACCGGGCAAGTTGGGTTTGTGGCAAGAAAAAGGTCTCAGGTCTCAGGTCTCCGGGTCTCGAGCCCTGATGGGGTTTTAGGGGTAGGGATGAATCGTGGGTTGCATCTGAGATCTCAAATCCGAGATCTCAGATCTGAATCAAAACCTGAGACTCTTGAGCCTTGCGGACTTAGTTCTTCTGCAGGTGGAGTGTGCCGCTGAACGAGGCAACCGAGATCGTCGCGTCTCCGGTACCACAAATTGCACTGACGCGACGCAGAGCGTGGGGACTGATGATAATGGGGCTGACTCGAATATGCGTGTCGACGGTGGTAGTGGCGGTGGTGGTAGTCGTGGTCGTGGGTTTCACTTTCACAGTCGCTGTTGGCGTCACGATCAAGACCTTTGGATCGGACTTAACAACCACCACGACTGGCGCAGCGGGCGCCGGCTTCCCGGGAGTTGGCGTTTGCGGACTGACCGGCCCAGGTGGTGGCGGAGCATCAGGTGCTGTTGGAACTCCCTCTGCAGCTGATCCAGTCCGCGGCGGCCTGGGCGACCTTGGCGTCCTTACTGCCTTGCTCGCTGATACTGACTGACTCAGCAGCGTCAAAGGAAAATCCGTGATGATGTCGCCGCCCGACGAAATTTTTGCGTTGAGCTGAAAGGAAGCGTCGGCTGGCAGCGCCAGCGTTACGTTGCCGGACATAGTGCTGATGCCATACCGACCACCACTCGTCAGTGGACCGCTCATCACCATGTTGCCGGTAGTCGTTCTTAAGTTCAGCAGCGAATGAGTAACCTGATTCAGTTCAATCTCACCGCTCACGGTGGTGGCTTCAAACTGATCCGCGGCATCTCCGGGACGAACGTTCTCAGCAATAACGCTGCCACCCGCAGAGTTCAGATCCATCCGTCCTTTTGAGTCTCGGATACTAATGTTGCCGCCGATGGTTCCCACTTCGACAACTTGCGTGACGCGTTCCAGATCCACGTCACCGTTTTGCGAACCGGCATAAGCCGTAGCCACGTCGGCGATAGTGATGCTGCCGTCGCGCGTTTGAATCTGGACGGTGGCGCCATGGGGTACTTTCAATTCAAGATCGGTGGAGGCCTGGCAGCGATACTCGCCTCGTCGCGTGTCCCCTTTATCGACAACATAGACCTCGATCTTCGTAGCTGGAGCCGAAGCGTCAGCTCCGGCGTCGAGTCTCATCTGAATAAGGGCGCCTTCCAACGATTCGGCCAGGACCTCATTCCTCTCCCAGCCCTGTACGCTTACGTTTGCAGAAAGCACGCACAACGAAACAGTTACGGTTGGCTGAGCGGCGAC
>JBGTLE010000256.1:0-5647 GCA_041744295.1 Pyrinomonadaceae bacterium
CGGACCTTCTCTGCGTAGTAGCGATAGTCCCACGGCTCGATCTTGATCTTGGCGGCTTCCTTGTCTGCCAGCGCCTGCATGTCGGCAACTTCCTCCTGCACGCGCGCAATCGCCGGTTTCCAGACCGCCTCCATCAACTCCATCGTGCGTTCCGGTGTCTTCGCCATCGTGTTTTGAAGCCGCCAGTGCGCGTGAGTAGAAAAACCAAGGAGTTTGGCACGTTCGGCGCGGAGTTGCAGTATCTCCGTGATGATCGCGTTGTTATCGCGCGCGTCACCGTTGTCGCCTCGGTTAACGAACATCCGCCAAACTTTTTCACGCAGGTCGCGTCGGTCGGAATAGGTAAGAAAAGGATCGACTGACGAGCGCGTATTCTGAATCACCCATGAACCAGTCAACTTGCGCGTGGTCGCCGCGGCGGCGGCAGCCTCACGAAGCGACTGCGGCAGCCCTGCGAGCTCGTCCTCACTCTTGAGATTAAGGAATAGATCGGTTTCTTCGGCCAGCAGATTCTGACTAAAGCGAGTATAGAGACCAGCGAGGTTCTGGTTGATCTGCGAGAGACGCGTCTTTGACTCGCTGCCCAATTTGGCGCCGGCACGCACAAAGTTCGTGTGATAAAGCCAGACCAACCGTTTTTGTTCTGGTGTCAACGAGGTCTGGTCTTTGGAGTTGTAGACCGACTCAATGCGTTTGAAGAGCTCCTCGTTCTGCGTGATCTTGTCGCTGATGGCCGCAAGCTTTGGCGCCATCTCGCGCTGGACCACCTGGAATTCCGGTCCATTCATCGTGCTACCCCAGACACCATAGACAGTTATTACGCGGTCCATAGTGCTGCCCGAACGCTCTAGTGCGGTGATGGTGTTCTCGAAAGTTGGCGCGGCTGGGTTGGCGGTAATGCGTTCGATCTCAGTGAGTCTTTCAGCCATCGCCGCTTCGAGCGCGGGTTTGAACTCGGCGACTACCACGCGATCAAAGGCCGGAACACCACCAAACGGGCCTCCCCATTTCGCAACCAACGGACTCGTGCTGATGGTTTCAGGCGGTGCGGTCGACGAATTGGCGGACGCGGAATAGAAGGTTGCGTCTACTGCGCTATCGAAGGCTCCGGCAACCAGCGTGATTGCCAACAGCAGCACGAGGCTGCGTGTAA
Source organism: Pyrinomonadaceae bacterium (assembly GCA_041744295.1). GTDB lineage: Bacteria > Acidobacteriota > Blastocatellia > Pyrinomonadales > Pyrinomonadaceae > PSRF01. The sequence continues at coordinate 1,154 of JBGTLE010000256.1, forward strand.
TTAGATTTCTCATAACACCAACTTCCTATGTTTTAAGGTTCATCGGGCCCATTTCCGACGCGGGAGAGATAGTGATCAGTGGGTCAAGTATATTTGGGAAACGCCCGCAGTGTCGAGCAGACAGAGCTTTTGTACTTGCAGCTTGTAATAGTGCTTTGTACTTAGTGCTTTGTACTTAGTGCTTTGTACTTTGTACTTTGTACTTTGTACTTTGAGCTTCTGATCGTTAGCCTGGCCAAAACAAAAAATCACGTCAGTAGTTCCAAAGCACTAAGTACAAAGCTCCCGGTACAAAGCTCCAAGTACAGGTTTGTTAGGTTGCAAGCCTGGCGTCCATAGTGATCTCTGCATTGAGTACTTTCGAAACTGGGCAACCCGTCTTGGCGTTGTTGGCGGCGGTTTCAAAAGCCTGCTGATCGGCCCCCGGTACTTTCGCGGTCACGTCGAGATGAACCGAGGTGATGGCGAAACCCTTGTCCGTCTTTTCGAGCTTCACGCTCGCCGTCGTGTTTATGCTGTCGGCAGTCAGCCCAGCCTGGCCGAGTTGTCCCGAAAGTGCCATCGAGAAACAGCCTGCGTGCGCAGCTGCGATCAATTCCTCCGGATTGGTACCAACGCCGTCTTCAAAACGAGTGCTGAAAGAATATTGCGTATCTGAAAGAACTCCGCTATCCGTAGAAATCTTGCCCTTCCCATCCTTGATCCCGCCGCTCCAAACGGCTGATGCATTGCGTTTCATTTCGTTCGATCTCCTCTTTTAATTTTGGTCAGTTGTTAATTCTGGTCTGGCGTTGGGCCTTTGGTCTTTGGTCTTTGATCTCTCTCTAAGCGTGCCTGGTACATTGGCAATTTGCCCTTGGCCTGGAAATACAAAGATCAAAGACCAAAGACCAAAGATCTTCAGCCGACACCAGCGTCTAACATCTTCTCCTACCGCTTCACTCTATACGACAAAACCACACACCCATTCTTGAGTGGCTTGCATTCCAGTAGCTCGAGATTTATCTGCCGCTTCATTTCGTAGAAGAGTGGGATGCCGGAGCCGAGCAGGACGGGATGGATGTTGAATCCAATCTCGTCGATCAGCTTTGCCTCGAAGAGCGTCTTCGCGAAATCACCGCCGCCCAATAGGCAGATGTCTTTGCCTGGCTTCTTTTTCAACTTCTTTATGAATGCGACCGCATCGTCGGAAACGATCTCAAGAGCGTCGTTCCTGCTCGGCGGCAAAGTACGCGAAAAAACGTATGACTTTATGCCGGGCATCGGATTCCCTTTTCCTTTCGTCATCTTCATGGCCACTTCATAGGTCCGGCGGCCCATCAGCACGGTGTCGATCGTCTCCCAGAACTTGGCCATGATCTCTGACACCTCGTCCGTCCACATCAACCAGGCGACATCATCGTCTTTTCGAGCGAAGTAATTATCGAGGCTGTTGGCGCCTCCGAAGGTGATCTTTCTCATGATGCTCCTTTAGGAAGAGGCTAGATGTTGGATGCTGGTTTAAGACTGGTCTTTGTTCTTTGTTCTTTGATTTCTTCTAGCCGAGTGCTTGATCAATATGAAATGAAATTCTCACGATAGAAATGCAAAGAACAAAGAACAAAGAACAGTCTTAAACCAGCATCTAACATCTACTTCTAACAAACACCTTCGTCTCGCGTCCCTCATCACCCATCTGCATCATTCGCAGATAATGAAACCCAAGTTTCTCAAGGACGCGAATGGAAGGTTGATTCTCCGGGTTGGTAATCGCCAGAATGCGGTTCAGCCTGAGAGACTCAAACGCATACGACAGCACTGCCTCAGCTGACTCCAGCGCATAGCCTTTAGACCAGAACCCCGGCAAAAACGCGTAGCCGATGTCGACATCCTCCAGGGTGTCGCGTTTCAAAAGTCCGCAAATACCGGCAGGCCTGCCGACGCTGTTCACCTCGACAACGAGCAAGCCAAAACCAAATTTCTCATAACTTGCCAGCGGGCCAGACTCGATATAGGCATGCGCCTCGTCCAGCGTTCGTACTTTTTTGTCGCCGATGTTCTGAATGAATGAAGGTTCGTTCAGCAGTTCCCGGATGAACTCAGCATCGTTGAGACTGACCCGGCGCAAAGTCAATCTGTCGGTCGTGATAACAATTGATTCGGTTTCAGCCTTCATCTACTTGCGGGTTATTTCCTTTTCTAAAAGTGTGGGAGGCGCTGGTTTGGAACCGGGGTTATCAGTCGGACACGTACTCATTCGTGAGCATTGACATGATCACCATCGATTCGTATTTGTCATCGGTCTTAACACATTCCCGCAAAATGCCCTCGACCACAAACCCTTCCGACTCGTAAACATGCCTGGCCCGGATATTGTGCTCCTTTACATCGAGCCAAAGCCGGTGGGCACGCAACTCATTGAAGGCGATCTCTTTTATGAGCTGAAACGCCTCGCGGCCGTAGCCTTTGCCTTTGTCCGTCACGACAATTCGACGGAACTCAACACTCTGATTCTTGTTCGTCAAATCGGCCAGAAGAACATAACCGACGCTACGACCTTCTTCATTTTCGATAATTAGGTGGCGTTGATCGTTGGAGTTCGCTGCTTCGCGATGCTGATCCCGAGTCCACCCAGTCACAAACGCGCGATTCTCAGGGCTTTGCTCTGCGTGCAGAACAAAGTCCAGATCAGCCTCGCCCGTGGACCGCAGACGTATGCTCGCCGGAGCAGCTCGTTCATTCATAGCTCAGTTATATTTCTTCGCAAGCTTTCGCACGGTGGTTGAATTACGCAGCGTTACCGCCCTGCCCAGGAGTTTCTCGACTTGAGCACCGGAAAATTTCGATTCGCTCACACTCGCGCGGCAGAGCCAGTAGACCTCGCGCCCCGAAACAAAGAACTCGTGAGACTGGTTGCCGAATGACAGCAGTTTCGCTTGCGCAGCTTGTTCAGGTTCGCTTGCCATGAAGCCGACATAGACGGCATGGACGTCTGCGGCCCTTCCCGCAGCGCCGAATGGCTCATAGCCGGCGATAGCGTTCACTTCTGCGGTCGTTCTAAGAAATGTCGCCACCTGATAACCAAGCGCTGCGTGCAAATGCTTTTCAATTTTCGATGCCAGAGTCACGCTGTTTATTGTTCGCGCGTCAAAGATGACGTTGCCGCTGGCGATAAAGGTTTCGACGTTTTGCAGTCCCATCCCTTCGAACAATTCGCGTAGACGATCCATCTTCACAACATGACCGCCGACGTTGATGGCTCGTAGAAATGCGATGTATTTAGGCATAGTTTCGCGCGATATATGGAGGTCGGTCAGTGTTCTCACACTTCCAGCCCAAACTGGTCGCTTGAGCCGGCCCAGCTCGGGTGCACACAAGGATGATTAGTGCGAAGTTATTCCGAGGGGGTCAGGTCCATTGCCTCGACGATGCGAGTGAATGGAATCTGCGCGGATTCGTTCACTTCTTTAACGAGGTCAGCATTGTCCGCTTCGAATAAACACATGCAGCGTGCTTCTCCGGGAACAAACGTGGTTCGAATATAGCGGACATTCTTTCCTTCCGAGGTGAATTTCTTGCCCGTGTCAATCGCGGCGCGTTGGGCCGCAGCCAATTGATCGTTGGTGACCCCTGGAAGTTCTCGTTCAACCATATAGACGGCCATTTTCCTTCTCCTTTGCAACGAGGACAAATAATGGAATTGTGACTGGCAAAGGTTGTAGGTGAATCATCGCGCCCAGTCAAGACTTGGACTGCGGATCAGGGTCGGCACTCGGATCTAACCAGCCGGCGGTGCGCTCGAAAAGCGGATTCACGGTGCAGCAACGAGCTCAGCAGGGAAGTAATAGACGCGTAGAATCTTGCCGTCGCTGAACTCGTACACGGACAAACTTCGCTGCGCCCTCGCGCCTGTTTTGGTTGACCAGGTAGCACGTTCCATTGCGGTCACCCGACCGCCCGCGGTTTGGATCCATTCGAGAGAAGACTTGCAGGTTGGACAGCTTTGAAAGTATCGCTCCATCGTTTCTCTGAGAGCTGACTTGCCTTCTGCTTCCACCGACACGTTCGAACCGTTCAGGTTTAACCATTGGACCTTTTCGTTAACCATGCTCAGCATGGAATCCAGCTCGCGAGCGTTGAAGGCCGCGACGAAGTCTCGCACCAGCTTCTCATGCGCATTATCGGAGGTGGCACGGCATAGCGCAGTTGAATCTGAGCTGAGAAAGCAAACCGCGCACACGAGCAAGAGCATTGTTAGGCGTTTCACCTAATCCTCCTTGTGATTGTTCCACTTAGTGTCTACTCGTTTACCGCGGCAATCGCATCGATCTCGATTAAAAACCCGTAGTGCAACTCGCTGGTTGGAATCACGGCCCGCGCGGGACGATGCTCGCCCAGCACTCTGGCATAAACGGAGTTCACAGCGCTCCAGAGGTTAATGTCGGAGACATAGACCGTCATCTTCAATACTCGACTCAGATCGCTGTTTGCAGCAGTCAGTATCGCCGCGACGTT
>JBGTLE010000257.1:0-4427 GCA_041744295.1 Pyrinomonadaceae bacterium
ACGTCAATCGCCGGATGATTTCGGCTGGAAAGGAGCGCCCGCGTGGTCGCCTGACGGTCACCGAATCGCCGTGGCTGTTGGAACTTACGACTTCAGCATGCGTCTGGTCGCGATCAATATCAGTGATGGGCGCGAGCAGGATTTGCTTCCGGGCAAGTGGCCCTGGATTGGTCAAGTCATCTGGCTGCATGACGGCACTGGCCTCCTGATGGTGGCTAAAGATCAAGCTACGGGATTTCGGCAAGTTTGGTACTTCTCCAATTCCGGGGCGGATCTGCAAAGGATTACGAGTGACCTCGACGACTTTGGGGGTCGAAGCCTGAGCGTAACCGCCGATTCAGCGAACATTGTGCTCGTTCAGACTGAATACCGCTCCAGCATCTGGCTGGCGCCGATCAATGACGCACGGCGAGCGCGACAGATTGGGGCCAGCAAGTCTGACGGCTCGTACGGACTCTCGTGGACTCCTGACGGGAAAATAGTCTACGCGTCTCGCGAGAGCGGCAATCTTGATATTTGGATAATGGATCGCAACGGAGCCGACCGAAAGCAACTCACGTTCGATAGCGGCGCCAATTACGAACCAATGGTGACTCGGGATGGGACCGCGATCGTTTTTACCTCGACGCGAAAAGGGGAGCCGGACGTTTGGACAATGGACATCATTGCGACCAATCCAAAGCAGTTGACGACGGGTGCAAATGCTAGTTGGCCACACACCTCGCCTGACGGCCGATGGGTGGTTTACAAGAGTTATAAATCGGGCAAGCGGACACTTTGGCGGGTGAGCATTGATGGCGGCGAGCCGGTGCAAATTACAGATAAGTACACCGGCTGGCCCGCTTATTCGCCTGATGGCAAGCTCATCGCTTGTGAGTACTGGGATGAACAACCCGGAACAAGAATAAGTTTGGCCATCTTGTCCGCGGACGGTGGCGCTCCCGTGAAGTTATTCCCCTGGCCGCCAGTCTCAGGGCTGAGTGCCTCGTTGCCGAGAGTGATTGCCTGGCATCCAGACGGAAAGTCCATAGCCTACGCTGACAATCAGGGCAGCGTTGGGAACATTTGGAGTCAGGCCATCGATGGTTCTGCCCTGAAACAGTTAACTAAGTTCGACGCAGATCGCATCTTCTGGTTTGATTGGTCACGCGACGGAAAAGAACTGGCGCTAGCCCGCGGGACTGCAGCGAGCGACGTTGTGATGATCACGAGAGCCAAAAACTAGCCGCGTCTGCCGCCCTTCGGCATCATGAGTTAATTTCGTCGTTCAAGGCGGCCCAATGCGATTCGAACTGCTTGTTTGTTTCAAGGTAATCGGGATCAGAAAATCCGTCATCAGTGAGATAATCAAACCAAATCAGGTTCGAGGCTCTTCGACGGGTTTCGGAATCGGGATCCGTTTGTCGCTCCACCCACTCACTAATCGGAACGGGCTGACTGAATAACGAAGGATCGATCACCATGCGGGTAACCGTGCCACTGCTAGTGCTAACCCCTACGGTAGGCGCGACGTGGTACGTCCAGTCGACGGATCCTTCAGGAACCGCATTTGTCACAACATGGAGCGTCGCGGGTTTGTCCGGCTCGGCCCAGCCGCTTCCGTAGTTCCAGACTTTACGCGTACGCACGCCTGCCTCGCCGATGAGACGACACATTTCGTGCGCACGCGCCGTGCAACAATCACGGACGTACGGGAACGGTATGTGCGGCTGGCTTGCCATGTCGTTGAACAGGGCCACCGCCTGAGCCATGGTCAGACCCGAAGTCACAGACGCAAAAGCTGCGGTACCGAATTCAACAGGTTCGACTTGGCACCCACCGGCCAGATTTAGCAAGACTGGCTCGCCGTCCTCATCATCTTCATCCAACGTATTCCCTGCTTTGGCTGGTCCCTCATGAGAGTTGGTCGGAGCACCGCGAACGTCCAAAATCTCGCCGGTGGCGGGCCGAGTCGTAACCCATACCCTGTTGCCCGAAGCTTGCGAGTACTTGATAAGGTCACGAAACCTATTGAATTTCTCGGCTCCCAATTCCTGGCTCAAATGGAAAACCCTCGGCGAAAGACGCACGTTCACTTGCAGCCTTCCTTCTCTGCTCTCGGCGGAAACGTACAGCACGCTGCGAAGCAATGGCACAAGAATACTCGTCACGTTGGGGGTGCCAGGTTCAGTTTCGATGTACAGCGGGTCGTCCGGTGGAGACGCTGCAAGCACTTTGAGCCATCCTTGATACTTTCGGTTCTCTTTCCTTAGTGCGAAACGTTGGCCACTCGGCAACTCGATGATCGAAAAATTCGTATCATCGGGATCCCGCTGAAGTTCTGACCGTTCTTCGGGGTCTGCCTCACTTGCTTCGCGAAAAGTCACGTTAGTGACGACATTGTCTTGAAGGGGCTTCATTCGATTCACTCCTTTCTGAGTGGTGAGCGTGTTTGTTACGACGGTTGAGAAGGCGCTAATGACTTCGCGGATCTGAACGCACGAGCGTAAGCGTTCGAGGAGTCCACGTCTTTTTACGGCTTTTTCGCGGACAGAGAGTAGAACGAGTTTAAGAGATTAGCAACGCTGAGGGGTCGAGTTTTGCGAGCAGCTCACAAACGAACAATCCGCGCCTTACTTCCGCGCCGCAAATCTCCGTTCAGCGCATTGCGCGTATCGACGACGAGCGGCGCAAGCTCGATCACGCGCGCGTAATCTATGCCGCTGTGATCGGTGACGATGACCACGCAATCAGCCGCGCTAATCTCCTGGTCGTTTAACCCAACTGACGACAAAGGTTCGCCGCCGCTTACCGTGTGCGAATCATCGAACCGTATATCGGCGACGAATGGATCGTGGTAACGAACGTCGCAGCCTTTTAGCCGCAGCCGATCGATGATTGAAAGTGCCGGACTCTCGCGCACGTCGTCGATATCTTTTTTGTAGGCCACGCCCAGCAGCAAAATACGCGAGCCGTTCATCGGCTTGCGCGCATCGTTCAAGCCGTCGGACACGAGTTGGACCACATGCTCGGGCATGCGCGAGTTCACTTCCTCGGCCAGGCTGATGAAACGCGAGTCGAACCCGTGTTGCCGCGCTTTCCATGAAAGGTAGTGCGGGTCGAGCGGGATGCAGTGGCCGCCGATCCCGGGCCCGGGATAAAACGGCATGAATCCGAAAGGCTTGGTAGCGGCGGCGCGAATCACTTCCCACGTGTCGATGCCGAGCGCATAACAAAGCCGCGCCATTTCGTTCGCCATGCCAATGTTTACCGCGCGAAAAGTATTTTCCAGAAGCTTCGCGGCTTCAGCTACGCGCGCCGAGCTGACGGCGTGCACGTCGCGCACGATCTGCCCGTACAGCATCGCGGCGGCTTCAGTCGAATCATCGGTTACGCCGCCGACTACTTTCGGAATGTTGTGCGTTTTGAATTCGGGATTGCCCGGATCGACGCGCTCAGGCGAGAACGCGAGCAGAAAATCTTCGTCGAGTTTCAGTCCCGTCCCTTCCAGCATCGGCAGCAACACTTCATCGGTTGTCCCTGGATACGTTGTTGACTCGAGAATGATTAGTTGGCCACGACGCAGGCGCTTCTGGATCTCTTCAGCCGCGGCGAGGATGTACGACACATCCGGCTCTTTCGTTTTCCGCAGCGGCGTCGGCACGCAGATGATGATCGCGTCGCAATCCTTCAGCTCGTCGAAATTCGTCGTGGCATGCAGCTTACCGTTATCGATTAGCTCTTTGACTTGAGACGATTCCACATCGCCGATGTAAGATTCGCCGCCATTAATCTTCGCGGCTTTCTCGGTATCTACCTCGAAACCTGTTCCGTTGAAGCCGCCGCGCGCGAATTCCGTCACCAGCGGCAACCCGACATAACCCAGTCCGATCACGCCCACGTGGGCGCGCTGGTTCTTAATTGAATTAATGAGTTCGTTTTTGATCATGGAGAAATACCTGCGGGACAATCCTCAAGGCGCGCCTGCCGCTACTGCGGACGCTTCAGCCAACCGTTTCACAATCACCATTGTGATATCGTCTCCGGCCGGCGTGCCTTGGGCAAACTTGGTGAGGGCCGATTCGATTCGATCGCGAATGCCGGCCGCGGAAGCGTCGAGATTGCGCGCGACGGCTTCGTACAAACGCGTCGGCCCGAATTCTTCGCCGGTCGGACTGACCGCTTCAGAAACTCCATCCGAATAAATCACCAGCACATCGCCGGGGTTCAAGGTCGTGCGGCCTTCGCGGAAATCCGCGTCCGCCATGATTCCCAGCGGCAACCCACCGGCAGCCAGTTGCTCCATTGTGCCGCTGGCGTGAACGATAAGCGGTGGATTGTGGCCCGCGTTAAGAAACGCCAACTCGCCTGTCTTTGGATTCAGATCGGCATAGAACAGTGTGACAAAGCGGTTGGCCGGAATGCTCTCGACCAGATAGCGATTGATT
>JBGTLE010000258.1:0-12543 GCA_041744295.1 Pyrinomonadaceae bacterium
AAACTATTGGGACGCTTGCAAAGCAGGCCAGTGAACGCAGGGTAAGTCTCGACGAACATCTGAGAACGTTGCTAACAACGAGCTATCCCAATCCACACAACGAAGGTCTTTTTGATGACGATCAATTCAATGCTGCCATGAGCAAGCTTTCGGAAGGCACTGAACATCTGCGGCCCTATTCAGGCTCGTATTCACGCAACGATATTTACTTCGATCATGATTGATGGCTCACCTCATCGACACGAACATTTTCATTAGACTTGCAAGTCACAATGATGCGACGCGAGCAGTGGCACTAGAAGCCATACGCGAACTGCGTACCCGCAATGAAGTATTGTGCTACACACCTCAAGTACTTGCTGAGTTTTGGAACGTTTGCACACGACCAGTGACTGTTGCTGGTGGTCTAGGTCTTTCGGTTGCTGCGACTGAGCTGAAGGCCCGCATCATAGAACGGTATTTTGTTCTGCTGCCTGATAATCGAGGTACATACGTTGAGTGGCGAAGGCTTGTGGTCGTCCACTCTGTAAAGGGCGTTAAGGTGCACGACACGAAGCTTGTTGCTTCGATGGCTGTCCATGGAGTTACGCATCTCTTGACCTTTAATACCGATGATTTCAAGCGGTATCCGGGCATAACAGCCATCGATCCCCTCAATGTTTGATTCGCTTCGCTCACAAATCAATAATGACATTCCTCATGCTATGAACTAATTGCATCACACCCTACCAAGGCATATAATCCGCGGCTAGTTAGCCTCTCACACGATCGAATCGCACTTGCCCAGACTGAAACTTAACTTCATCACCTGAAGGGAAGGTCGGTCATGACTCACGGTTCTCTCGGTGTTCAAAGCACCTCAGTTCCCGACAATCAATCAACGCTCAAAAGACAAGCAACTTTCGAAAACCAATCAGGAGGCGTCGAAAGCTCTGTTGGAAAAATCTCTGTTAGGATTTCGCTTCATTCCTTAGTTGGGAAAGCTTTTCGTCTGTTGTTGCTGTTAGTGATCCTCGTCGGATTAGTTCCAGCGTCGGAAGGGAAAGGCAGTCGCAAATCAAAACGGGCGGCGGCGCCGGTTCCTTCAGCCACGGTTGGGACGTGGGAGCTGAGCTTTAACACCTCGTATCCCCCGCTACCTGCCGTTCACGCATCCGTCTTGCCTAATGGAAAAGTCCTTCATTGGGGGCCGTACTACTTTCCACCAACAGTCAGCCGGCTGTGGGGTTGTGTGCTCATTGGAGGTCTTTGCGATCCGGACATCCCCGGCAACAACACAGAGAATATCGTCTACACGGGCGAGAATCTTTTTTGCAGCGGCCACTCATTCTTGCCTGACGGGCGCTTGTTTGTTGCCGGCGGTACGATTGGGAACACTGGAGACCATGGCTTAGCGGCAACTACCATCTTCAATCTCAGCCCGTCGCCTGCGTCGACGCCGCCTGCCAACCCTGGCCCAACGATGAATAATGGTCGTTGGTATCCCTCAAACGTGACGCTCACCAACGGTGAAACTGCGATTCTGTCTGGCATCTATCGCCCACCTAGTAGCAAAGTAAATGTGTTCAACGAGATTCCAGAGGTGCTAAACAGCGCCGGCACCAGTTTGCGCATTCTCACCGGCGCTCAACGACTAATACCGCTCTATCCCTGGATTCACGTGGGTACAGATGGCAGGGTCTTTTATGCCGGATCCGTCTCTCCCGGGCGCTGGTTAGATACGACCGGCACGGGTTCGTGGGGGCTGACGGAAAAGCATTACTACTACTCTTCTGCTCCTCTTTACTTAACTGATCGCGGAGCAGGATCTTCAGTCATGTACGACGTCAATAAGGTGTTGATAGCTGGAGGTGGTAACCCAGCCAGCGCGACCGCGGAAACGATCGATCTCACCAATGAGACTGGGTTTTGGCAGGCAACCGGCTCGATGGCAAACGCGCGCCGGCACCTCAATCTCACGCTGCTGGCAGACGGCAAAGTGCTGGCGACGGGTGGTACGAACGGCGGCGGCTTTAACAGCACGTGCATATCCGAAGCGATATTTCAGGCTGAGCTTTGGAATCCCGCCACTGGAGTTTGGAGCCAGATGGCCAGCGCTGCGAAACGCAGACAGTATCACTCGACCGCGGTCCTGCTTTTGGATGGCAGAGTGTTGGCTGCCGGGCACACTGGTGCTCCGGGTTCATCTCCGGTTTGCCACCAGCCGATGAACGACGAGCCGCAGGCAGAGATCTTCACGCCGCCCTACTTGTTCAATCCGGACGGAACCCCGGCAACGCGACCGACGATCAGTTGGGCGCCGGACAGTGTGACTTACGGACAAAACTTTCCGGTAACTGCTCCCGGCGGTTTCAGTATTGCCAAGGTAACGCTCGTGCGGCTGTCTTCGGTGACGCATGGCTTCAACATGAACCAGCGCTTCAATCAACTGACGTTCTCGAAAGTCGGCGGCGGGTTGCGCGTGAATGCGCCGGCCAGCAGCAGCCTCGCTCCCCCGGGACATTACATGATGTTCTTAATTAATAATTCGGGCGTGCCGTCGGTAGCGAAGGTGATTCAGATACTTTAAAGAGGATTCATGAATTACATAGCGCGGCTTGGGTCGGAGCCAAAAAGTGTTCGCGTGGCGTGAAGTCAGTACCGTAACGCGGTAGCGTCGGGTCAACGGTCGATAGCAGACAATGTTGAGTGGTGATGAATCATTGACCCGACGCTACTGCGTTACGGTACTGACTTCATGCCACCCAATAACTGCTTGCTGCAAGAACAAAGATTCCGGAATAGTGCTTCACACATTTCAGATCCGGCTGGAGTAGGCGGCAGGATTCAATCAGTCCTTAAGCAAAGAGAGTTCAGTGGAGTTTGAAGATGAGCGAAATCATTATTCGGCGCACGCAGCGATCGAGCGTTTTAGTTACGGTTGCTCTCGCTTGTTTCATCGCAATGACCTTCACGGCATTGGCGCAGTCGCCGGAGAAAACCGTTAATGAGAGTGCGCCGCATAGTCATTCCCACCCGGCGCCTAAAAACGAGATCGCGGCGCGCACGCAGCTTTCAGTTCCCGACCTCGAGGTTTTGGATCAGGAAGGTCAAACGCAAAAGTTCTATACCGACCTGGTAAAAGACAAAGTAGTCGTCATCAATTTCATCTTCACGACTTGCGACACTATCTGCCCAATGGCGGGGGCCAACTTTTCCAAACTACAAACGCTGCTCGGCGATCGTTTGGGACGTGAGGTGTATTTGATTTCAGTGACTACCGATCCGGAAACGGATACGCCCGAGAAACTGAAAACATGGGCCACGCAGTTTAAAGCGAAGGATGGTTGGACGTTGGTGACTGGTAAGAAAGCCGAGATCGAGCAGCTGTTGCGAGTATTGACTGGCGACGGTCTGAACAAGGGGTATCACGTGCCGTCGATCTTCATCGCGAACGACCACAAGAAAGCTCAGCGATTTGCTTATGGGCTTGACTCGCCCGAGCGACTCCTAAAAATGGTTGAGGAAGTGAATCGGTGAACGAGGTCAGATGTCAGATGTCAGATGTTAGAAGAACGCAAATGTAGATCTGAAGTATGAGACTGATCTAACATCTAACATCTAACATCTGCTTTAATGCACCTGCTCGTACTCTCTCCTCGCCTGCTGCAACACTGGTGAATCCGCATCCGCATCTCCAGATATCGGTGCGCGCATCAACGGTCTGGGCCCGCGCCCGCTGTCAAACTTCGGTTTCAGACCCGTGGCCCACACACCGTAAGATTGTAGGGGCGGCAGTCCGTGGCCACCCCCTCGTTTCATAATGCCTTTGCGTGTCACAGAAGCGCCTACGAGGACGCCCCTCGTTTCTTAAAAGCCCTTGTGTGACACAGAGGGGCGGCCACGGAGTGCCGCCCCTACAATCCTGGACAAGTCCTTGGCCTCTTGAACAGCGAATCGAATACAGTTTTTGATATCCCGCGAATACTCACCATCTTTAACCTGGCACTTTGGCCACGAACGATCGTGACCGCGCTGCGTGACACTCCAAACGCCTTAGCCAGCGTTCGAACGAGTTCTTCGTTAGCGGCCCCATCCACTGGCGGGGCGGCAATTCGCACTCTTAAGGCGCCATCGTGGGCCCCGATGATCTCGCTCTGCGAAGCGCGCGGCACCACTTGCACTTTGAATGTGACTGTTTCGTCCTGGAAGGAATAGTCGATCATGGCCAACCTGGAAAGGATCAGCCGATGAAAAGCAATGGTTGTCCCCGCAGCAGCGTGCCCGCAATAGCAGACTGAAAAAGCCAGATGATGATGAAGCCAACTATCGGCGAGATGTCGAACATGCCCAGGGGCGGGACTATTCGGCGCAGTGGAAGCAGCAGTGGATCCGTCACAATCACCAAAAACTTCATCAGCCGATTTTGAAAACCCACCATGCCCCACGAGAAGATGATGCGGATGAAAATAAGCAGCGAGTAGATACCAAGCGCGCCGTACAACAAGTAGCCGACCAGGGGCACAAACGCGCCGGCCCCCGACGCAAGCAGTACGCCGACGAGCGTGTTGGCAACGCTCGAAAGAAGCTGCAGCGTAAACCAGCCCAACAAAATCGCCACGAGTATTGCCACCAGCGGCGCATACTTTGGGTCGACACCAAAACCCATCAAACCGCGGCGCATGGGATTGATCAGCGGATCGGTCAGTCGACGGATGTTCCGCGAAGCCCAGCTGAAATAATTCATGTCGACGGCGTTGTGAATCAGTCGCAGCACGATCAGCGCAACGACAATCAGGATGCCGCTGATAATTAGCCAGTTCAGAAATGTATAGATCCTATGAATTATCTGCATCGCTGCTACTTTACACTGCGGCTCGGGGTTCTCGCTCGCCGAAGATTGCTGTGCCGACGCGGAGCATCGTCGCGCCCTCGTCAATCGCGACTTCGAAATCGTGCGTCATGCCCATCGAAAGTTCACCGCGCGCCTCACCAAAATGTCCTTTCAGGTGCAGCCCATCGCGCAACTCACGCAGTTTTCTGAAAAATGGGCGCACGTCGTCAGGTGAATCGGAGTAGGGAGGCAAAGTCATCAGGCCTACGAGTTTGAGCCGCCGGCACTCGCCGACGGTCGCGGCCAGCCCTGCGACTTCTGTCTCCGGAATTCCGGTCTTGCTCTCCTCGCCGCCGAGGTCCACCTGAATTAGTACCGGCAACTCGGCCCGCTCTTCCTCTGCGCACATTCGATCAAGGCGGTGGGCCAGATCAACGGAATCGAGCGAGTGAATCACATCGAAGAGCTGCACGGCGCGCCGGGCCTTATTTGACTGTAGGTGACCAACCAGGTGCCAGCGTGATGCTGAGCGTCCAACTTCGACTATCTTCGACTCCGCTTCCTGGACACGGCTTTCGCCGAGATCCGTAATCCCGAGTTGAAGGGCTTGCTTCAGTGTTTCAGCCGGGTGTGTCTTGCTGATTGCTACCAGCGTGATATCGGTACTGGAGCGATTGGCACGGGCCGCCGCGGCAGCGATGCGCTGGCGAACCTTGGCGAGCCGATCGCGTAAGCGATCGCTACCTGAAGTGTGCAAGGGCGACGAATCGATCATGTTGTATAGAGTAGCTCCACTTTAACCCGCGCGTGAAAGTTGTGGCAACGAACGGGCCTTCACGATGGAGGGTCACAACACCCGTGCAGTAGCCCGACCGTGAGGGAGGGCTCCGATACGCTGCCGCATAGTTTGCGATTAATCTCAGCCTCTTGAGACCCTGTACAAGGATTCTTGCAACGTTCGAAAGAGAATAATGATCGTCAGAGGCTGGACCAGTCCTAAGGCTCGGGCGTAGAGTTCCTCACCTTAACGCCAAGTCAAGATTGGAACCTCACTCCATGGTCAGAGACTTTGACGACAACAAATTTCCTCTCGCGTACCTCATCTCCTTCAGGACCTACGGCACGTGGCTGCATGGTGACGAACGCGGCTCAGTGAATCGGCGGCGGAATAAGTATGGAACGCCGCGTATCGAGCCTAACCCGAGACTCTCCAACGCAGAACGACAACAACTAAAGCACCCGCCGGTCAAACTCAATGCCAGACAAAGGCCAGCAGTTGAAAAAGCCATTCGCGAAGTATGTGACCATCGACGGTACTTATTACGCGCAATAAACGTACGCACAAATCACGTACATACAGTTGTCACAGCAGCGCTCAAACCAGAACCAATTCTCCAGGCATTTCAGGCATATGCGACCAGAAAACTTCGTCGCGACGGTTTATTGCCCGGTGACGTCAAACCATGGTCTCGCCACGGCAGCACACGTTATCTCTGGAAAGAGCGACATGTGGAAAGGGCGATCGACTATGTTCTGTATGGACAGGGAGACGAACTCCCGAAATTTGATGATTAAGAGGCAGCAACTAGGGATGAGTGATCCACTGAACGATCAAGCGATTAACCGGAGCCCTCCCTTACGGTCGGGCTACTGCACCGATCTACCCGCGACAAAGGGTGCAACTCTTCGTTTCTTGACACCCTCTAACCTCATTCGCATAATGATTCGCCCTTGCGGATGTGGCGGAACTGGCAGACGCGCAGGTCTCAGAAGCCTGTGATGGTGACATCGTGGAGGTTCAAGTCCTCTCATCCGCACCAAAAGTCAGAATCATTAGCGAGCCCTGTTAACGGGGCTCGCTTTTTGTTCGTCATGTACTTAGACAAACACCGGGACGTATCGGAGGCAGGGAATCGAAAAACTTGCCACACAACATTCTTCGTTGGTGTTCTCCAGTTAAGAGAGCGGAGTTTAAGGATATGGGGGAAGTAATATGAGAGCCGAAAGAGCATCCTCAGTCGAGCCGAACAGTAATAGTACCCAGCCCGGTACGACGCCGCTGCGAATAGCCGAACGGCCTTCGCAAAGCCGCGTGCAACGGTTACTTGACCTTGCCTTTAACCTATTGAAGGAAGCCGAAGTGCTGGCCAGAGACAAAACTTTCGCTGAGGAAAGCATCCGCGTGCAGTCATTGAATTTCAACGAGGGGATTGATTTCTATAACGAAGTGCAGAGGTTCGAAGTCGGATTGATCAAACGAGCCCTTGAAGAAACTGCCGGTAATCAGGCGCGAGCCGCGAAGCTGTTGCACATCAAACCCACCACGTTGAACTCCAAGATCAAGCTCTATCAGATTCAGTTCTGAGAGAAGGTCTCAAGTCTCAGGATCAACTCCTGAGTTGTTCTGAGATCTGAGATTTGGAGCCTTGAAACCTGGCCCCGCTAGTTCACCGCCTCCGAATACGCTGAACTCTGCGTGTCGCGTCCGTCGGTGATCGTTAGTTGCTGCTCGTCAAAGAGTGTCGAGTCAATCAGCGTCTGTACCCAATACTGTCCCGCTGAAGGAAAAGTTACATTCACGAAAAAACTAATGTTGTCGGCGACTCCGCCCTGGGCGATCTCAAAGCGCGTGGGTTGGGACACAACTATCGGCTGTTTCCGATCCGGCGTCAGAATGCGGACCTCGGTCAGGTAAGCCCCCTCACCCGACCAATGATTCAACACCGCGAACTTGATCAATGAAATCGGCAACTGCTGCACCATAATGTTTTGAAACACACCCATTAGCGATAGCTTGTTCCCGACTTCGAGTCGGACATCGTCACAGAAGAGTGTGTAGAGCAGTTCTAGTTTCTTGTCCTGTTTGTCGGCCTTGTTTCCGGACGGTGTCATATTCTCTCCTCGAAAGTATTAGCGTTGTGCGCGCAGTATAGTCGGATAAGGCCTCGTTGTCGTCCGGGCACTCATTCACGTCTCTGAACCCTTTCCCAGAAGTTCCTTCAGCGCCGCGTCATCAATCACTTTCACGCCCAACTCGACGGCCTTGTCCAACTTCGATCCAGCCTCGGCGCCGGCGACAACGTAATCGGTCTTTTTACTTACCGAGGAAGTAACACGGCCGCCACGCCTTTCAATCTCAGCGCGAGCTTCATCGCGCGTGAAGTCGTCTAGCGATCCAGTAAGCACAAACTGTTTGCCGGCAAAGTTTTCGTTCGCTTCCACGGTGGCTGATTGCTCCATCTCTGTGCGCACACCAGCAGCCGCCAGACGCTCACACAACGAAACGTTCCCTTCGTCGTCAAACCAACTGCGCACACTCTCGGCAACCGTTAGACCGATCTCAGGGACTTCATCGAGTTCCTCCACCGTGGCCTGGCCCAACCCTGCGAGCGAACGAAAACTTTTCGCAAGGATCGCGGCCGTCCGTTCGCCGACGTGGCGCAGGCCAAGCGCATAAACCAGATTTGCGAGCGGTCTGGTCTTGCTGGCTTCAATCTGCGCCAACAAATTCGCAGCGGACTTTTTTGCCATCCGTTCCAGCCCGGCAATATCGTCGAGTGTCAGCTGGTAAAGGTCGCCGACGTCTCGCAACATTTTCTTCGCGACCATCTGCTCAACCAGTGACTCACCCAAACCTTCGACACGCATCGCACGTCGCGAAGCAAAATGAAGCAGTCGCCCCATCAACTGCGCCTGGCAATCAGCTGCGACGCAGCGCGTGACGACCTCGCCTTCTATTCGCGAAATCTCGCCGCCGCAGACCGGGCACTTCTTCGGCATGCGAAATTTCTTTTCTTCACCGGTGCGTTTAGATTCGATGACTTTCAGCACCTTCGGAATCACATCGCCGCCCTTTTCGATTAAGACCCAGTCACCCAGCCGTATACCCAGACGTTTCAACTCGTCCTCGTTGTGCAACGTGGCGCGCGAGACAGTGGTACCGGCGAGCAGCACCGGCTCGAGATTGGCAACCGGTGTTAACGCGCCGGTCCTACCGACCTGCACTGAGATCGAGAGCACCTGCGTCGTGGCTTGCCGCGCTGGATATTTATAAGCAATGGCCCAGCGCGGCGCTTTTGAAGTCGTTCCAAACTCATCCTGCAAAGCTGTTGAGTTGACTTTGACGACGAGCCCATCGATCTCGTAACCCAACTCATCGCGCTTCGCTTCCATGTCATTGGCGAACGCGATTACTTCCTCGATCGACGAACACAACTTGCGATGAGGGTTCACGCGAAAACCCGCACGCTCCATCCAGTCGAGCGCCTCCCAGTGACTGGGAAGCGGTTTGCGCTCGCCTACCAGCAGGTCATACGCAAACATGTCGAGCCCGCGGCTCGCGACTTTTTTTGAATCGAGCTGTCGAATAGTGCCGGCGGCTGCATTACGTGGATTGGCAAACTTAGGCTCGCCTTGCTCTTCGCGTTCAGCATTGGTCTTTTCAAAGACGCGGCGGGGAATAAATACTTCGCCGCGTACTTCCACCTCGTTGCCGAGGGGCGCGGCCTCGGCCCGTAACTTTAACGGCACGCTGCGAATCGTGCGGGCATTCTGCGTGACGTCCTCGCCAGTGCGACCGTCGCCGCGCGTCACACCGCGCGTCAGAATCTTGTCGGCGTAGAGAAGGGAAATAGATAAGCCGTCGATCTTAAGCTCTGCGACGTACTCCACGGCGCGACCATCTGCCAGACGCTGGCAGCGCAGATCAAATGCGCGCAGTTCTTCAATGTTGTAACTATTGTCGAGCGAGAGCATCGGCCGGCGGTGCACGACTTCCGCAAAGCCATCAACCGGTCGGCCGCCGACGCGTTGGGTGGGACTGTCGGGAGTTATTAATTCAGGGTGCTGATCTTCAAGCTGCTTCAGACGCTCGAGCAGTAGATCATAGTCAACGTCGGAAATCTCAGGGTTGTCGAAAACGTAGTAAAGCTCTTCGTGTCGACGGACGTCTTCCCGCAGCCGCTCGATCTCGTGTTTAGTTGATTGCGCTTTGGCCAATGCCGTTAAGTAGGACAGACATTCCTGTCTGCCTTCGTTCATCAAGATTCTTCTTGCTTCGTAGGGATTCTTCTTAGGAGTACCAGACAGGCAGGAATGCCTATCCTACAGGTGCCCCATCTTTGCTTCCTTTACGTGGCTATCGCGGCTGGTGCTGAGCTTGATTTCCTTAGCTTCCCCCAGTCCGTGAATCACTCGCCCGATGAATTTTATGCTCTGCAGAAAATCATCGAGTCGGATGTTTTCGTCTGGGCCATGCGGATTGGAGCCGGCGTAGCTAATGCCAAACGATGCCACCGGCGCCGGCGGAGTCGACACACCGCACACTGCTCCCACCGGACCGCTCGACGGATCCATCGGATAGACAAGCGGAAGGCTGCCATAAACTTCCGCCGCGGAGCTGATCACCGCGCGCGCGACTATCGAACCGGCAGATGATTTGGCAAGTGGCGCGCTGCCCAGTTCAATAATCTCAATATCGTTGAAGCCTCGTCGATCCAGGTGCTCGCGAAGCAAGCGAACAACTAGTTCCGGAGTCAGATCGGGCACCAGCCGAAAATCAAGGCGGGCCATTGCGCTACTTGGCAAAACTGTCTTGGCTCCCGCCTCAGTGTGCCCAGTCTGAATGCCACAAATCGTACACGTTGGACCAAAGATATGTTCCTTGACGAGCGCCGCTCCCTTTAGCGATCGCAACCACCCGCCGATCTTGAACTCGCGCTTCAATGCCGCCTCGTCAAGTTCAATTGATTTTAATGCCGCCGAATCTTCGTCGCTGACAGGTGCAACGAACGACGAGAAGCCATCGATGGTGATTACACCTTTCGGAGAAGTGACCGTGGCCAGGGCCTGCACCAGTCGCCACGCCGGGTTCGGAACAATCGCGCCCCACTTCGAATGCAGATCCGATCGCGCGCCATGTGCCCGCAACTCCAAAAATGTGATGCCCTTGAACCCGAGACTGATCACCGGTCGCTCTTTTGGATCGCGATAACCCTCGTCCCAAATGCAACCCTGTGCCTGAATCAGGTCGGCGTGTTCGGTGGCGAAGCGATAGAGACTGGGACTACCAAGTCCATCCTCACCTTCAACCACGAATTTGAGTGAGACGGGAATCTTGCCAAATGTTTTTTGATAGGCTTCGACTGCCGCGAGCCGGGCCACGAGATCACCTTTACTGTTTGCCGCGCCGCGCGCGTAGAGTTTTCCGTCGACGATGGTCGCGGCAAACGGTCCGACTGACCAATTTGTGAGTTGCCCGACGGGCTGAACGTCGTAGTGACCGTAAACAACAAAACTCTGATCGCCGCTGCCGCACTCGCCGTAGATAATCGGATAGCCCGTACCCATCTTGAATGCCCGCGTGCCGATCCCGACGCGCTGCATTGTCTGCTCGACCGCTTCAGCCATTGCGCGCATTCCCGTGCCGCGTGCAGCCACCGAAGGCATTCGGCAAAGCGCCTGCAAGCGCTCCGAAAAGCTGCGCGCGTGGCGGTCGACGTAACGATCAAAACGATTGAAGCTCATTGCTTTCGCGTGCTGCGGCTCGTGCCTATCCTCAGAGACCTGCAAACGAGACAGCTTGCTTCTCAAAAAGCAGGTAGCGCGGCCTTTCTTCGTCGCGCGCAAAGCCGGCGCAGATCAAACCTTCTGCAAAAGCCCGCTCGAACTCTTTCCTGACTCGCATCTGCTCCGCATGCGCCGCTGCACGATCGTGCTTAACGATCCCGCCCCAATCGGCCGGAATCTCAATCTCGGTTGCTGCCGCGGATTGATTCAATTCGGTTGGCTTAGCCGTTCCCGGCGCCAGCCTCGCAACTCGCTCCGTTCGAATTTGCCAAGCGGCAAACAAACGATCGCTATCGAGGCCATCCTTTCCAGCCGGACTCAGCGGATAGTCGGTACCGTAAAAATTCGCGGCATACTCGCCGACGATGACGCCCAGGCGATTCAGATTGAAATGCGCATTGCGCGCCTGCATCGGATCCCAGGTCCACCTGATGAAATTGCGACCTTCCAAAAGAGCGCGTTCGCGTTGCGACCATTTCAGGCGCGCGCCCACACCTTTGTTTTGATACTCGCGCTCCACAGCCATCATGTGCGAATACCCAAAGACTTCCGTACCGCGAATGGCGGCGAGGTGATGCACGAAACCAACGAGGCGATCCGTAGCGAAGGCGCCAAGAGTCCAACCGCCGGCCTGGCGTGAAACGATTAAATGCCGGCGAGGTGAAATTTCAAGATCTGGTAATCCAAACACATCGCGTTGCAATCGTACACAATCGTCAAGTTCCGCAATCGTTAGACACTCGCGAATCACGATCTCATTCATAGTCTCCTGCTATCCCTTCGCTGGACGTGCTGAAACCTGAATAGTGGTGAGCAAGCCATTGGAATCACTATGCTGCAAATTTACAGCGCCGCCCATTACATCCAGTAATCGCCGGCCAATGATTATTCCGAGATCGTTTACGTCCGGTTCATGAGAACTGATTGCATCGGGATCAAACACACGGTCGAGATCGCTTACCTCATCGCCATGGTCGGAAATCGAGATTCGCAGAGTCGCGGCATCGCTTAGATCGGCATAGAGTCTTACCGCTGAGCCGGCCGGACTGCGACTCACTGACCACGCCAGAAAGCTGTACAAAACCTGTCGCAACTTTCCCTGATCGGAAACTATCGTGGTGATTTCGGAAGCCAGGTCATACTCGACAATCACCTCTCGCTTA
>JBGTLE010000259.1:0-4853 GCA_041744295.1 Pyrinomonadaceae bacterium
GCGAAACCTTTTTACATGATTAGGCCAGACGCAACCCCGGTTGGGGTAGATTCTTCAGACTCGCGAGATCCCAGGGTAGCGCCAAAGCGCGCAACCCTGGGCTGGAGGTCGCAACACCTTCGGTGTAAAGAGCGGGGACAGGGTCCGCCTTCCTGACTGTGAGACTTTCAGGCTTGAGACTTGAGGCTGGGAGTGAATGGTTATTGAGTATCTGTTTGACAGCCTCATAAACTGAAAACTAGAATTCGCGTGTTCTGGCTTCTAACTTCCCTCCCGAGGTCCAACTAAACGATGTCACTTTTCGCATCGCGGACTCGCGCAGCCACGGCCTTCTTTGCGCCAATCCTTTTGTCGGTCCTAATCACCATCAGCTCAAACGCTGGCGATACCGAATACCTCGGCAGTCTTGATGGTGAGTTAGTGCCAAACACCCAGGACTTCGATCAGATAACATTTCGGCCATTACGCGATCTCAACAAGGTTAAGTTCGCGACGCCGCCAGAAGCCGGCGCAACGATCACAGCCGGACGTCTTTACGATCCCCTGCGAGACAAGTCCGCAATTCTCACTTTATTGGTCGAACCTGAAGACGAGGATCCGTACATCCATGCAGATCTCGATCTCGACAACACGATGGGTGACAACGAGCGGTTTCCACTCGAGCGTTCTGAGGAAAGCTCGTACATCCTTCAGACCACCGTGCAACTTCCGTTCAAGAACCCGCTCTTCAGAAGCTTTCCCATCGTGCTGCAGTACTACAAAGGCGTGCAATGGGACGAGTTGAAGGAAGGCGAGACACTTGTGATGCAGACGAAAGCGGCGCTCGCGCGCGGCAAAGTGGAGATCGAAGGAAAGCCGACGCTCGTGAACTACGGATTCAATCCGCAATCGAAGAAGATCACTGTTAGTAATGGCTGGCTGGGTGTGGATGGCGATGGTGATGGCGAGATAGATCTAGATCACTTCTCTCCCGAAGCCGCGGAAGCGCGGGAAGAAACGGTAATCTTTCGGATCGGCAATCGGTATTTCTCAACTAAGAAAGTAGACCTGGAAAAGAACCAGATCCTGATGCGTGAGCATTCCGCGTCAGACTACAAGCGGGTCGAACTGACAGTCGGAGCCGAGTTACCGGACTTCACGTTTTCAGATTTTGAGGGCAAGAAGCGGAAACTTTCGGAGTTTCGCGGGAAGTACGTGCTGGTCGATTTCTGGGCACTGTGGTGTGGACCGTGTCGTCGCGAATTACCTTATCAAAAGGCGGCGTACTCCCGATTCCAGGCCCGCGGCTTCGAGATCCTGGGAATGAATAACGACCCGGACTACACGCTCATTAAATCTACTTTGAAGAAGAACGGCCTGGTTTGGCCGCAGGCGACGCTCGCCAGCATTGACAAGCTGCAGGAGCGTTATCGAATCCACTCTTTTCCCACGACTTTGTTGATCGGACCGGACGCGAAGATCATCTCGCTCGGGCAAACGAAAAAGAAGCAGCCCGGTCTCCGCGGACGAGCGTTACTGACGACACTTGACGAGTTGCTCCCACCGTAAAAGAATTAAGGCCAGCATGGACAATGAATCAATCGGCAGGCGTTTTCAGCAGCTCGCGACGTTGATGGAAATTCGCGGTGACGATCCCTTTCGACTGCGTTCGTACCGGAACGCTGCCGAGGCGATCGAAGTCTGGCCCACCCCGCTAAAAGAGATCGCGGCACAAGAAGGAACTGCGGGCTTACTTTCAATTCCCGGTGTTGGCAAAGCGATTGCCGGTAAAGTGGTTGAACTGCTCGAGCGCGGCACATTCGACGCCTGGGAAAGGCTGACTGCGGAAACCCCTGCATCCGTTCTGGACTTGTTGGAAATACCCGGCATTGGCCCCAAGACGGCCGCGTTACTGCATCAGAAATTCAAGGTATCGTCGCTCGATGAATTGAAGAAGTTTGTTGCGGGCGGCGGCTTGGAAATGGTCGATGGCATCGGTCCAAAGACCGCGGAAAAGATAAGGGAGATGCTGGATGCTGGAGGTTAGTTGTTCGGCGGTAGAAAAAGAAATTTGCCATATATGGTTTCACATTTCTCATTTGTCATTTAGACAAGAGCGTTTGATCAAAGACCAAAGTTCTAAGCCCTGCCTGCTAGATGACAAATGAGAAATCTCAAATGACAGATGGAAAATGAAGTCTTGTCTTCAGTTTCTAACATCTGACATCCAACATCTGACATCTGCCATCTCCTGAGGCCCAATGACTAAAAAAATCAAACGACGTGATTTCATGCGCACCAGTGCAGTTGCCGGTCTAACCCTGGCTGCAGCCAAACCTTCCCTTGCTCAGTTTCCTAACCTGATTATCCAAAGCGGCGTCAAACCGGTGGTGGTTGCTTCGGCAAATGGAAACCGCTTCAAGCACGACGGCAACATGACGAGTGTGCAAAAGGCATTCACCATGATCACGCAGGGCGCGGACGTTCTTGATGCCGTCATCGCCGGCGTCAACATCTGTGAACTGGATCCGCTGGACGATAGCGTAGGCTTTGGGGGACTCCCGAACGCTGAGGGTGTGGTCCAGCTCGATGCCTCGTGCATGCACGGACCAAAGAACCGCGCCGGCGCGGTTGCCGGTCTGGAGGGAGTTAGGATGCCTTCACTGGTGGCCAAAGCCGTGCTTGAGACGACTGACCATCACTTGCTAGTAGGCAAAGACGCGCAACGTTTTGCCTGGAGTATGGGATTCAAGATCGAAGACGACCTCAACACCGAAGGTTCGCGAAATTTATGGCTGGAGTGGAAACGCCGCACCGATCCGTCTCACTATCTTGATCCCAAAACGCGTGCCGAAGTTTGGCATCGCGAAGGATTGAAGATGGTCGCGGAAGGGTTGATCGATCGCGATCACTACTATGGAACGATCAACTGCAACGGCATCAACTCGAAAGGCGAAATCTGCGGCGTCACCACGACCAGCGGCTTGGCCTGGAAGATTCCCGGACGAGTGGGTGACTCGCCGATTCTGGGCGCCGGGTTGTACGTTGATGGCGCGGTTGGGGCCGCGGGTTCAACCGGTCGCGGCGAAGCAAATCTCTACAATCTCTGTTCATTTCTAATCGTCGAAGAGATGCGGCGCGGCGCACATCCGAAAGACGCAGGCATGGAAGCACTGCGCAGAATCAAAGCCAATACAGTTGAGAAGCGCTTGCTGAACAGCAAAGGCAATCCGAGTTTTGGCATTAACTTCTACATTCTCAACGCGAAAGGCCAATACGCCGGCGTCACGATGTATGAAGGACCGTCCTATGCCATGTGCAACGAGGGTGGGCCACAGACTCTGAAATCTGAATTTCTGCTGCCAGGCAAACCCACCGATTAACCGCGTACTTGTGCAGTTTCAGTGCCGCCAAGCAGTCCGGATCGAGACCGGGACACTACTTGTTAGTAAATAAGATGGCAGACACGCTCAGTTTCCACCCCGCTACCGCACAGCGATGGCCGGATCTGGAAGAACTGTTCGGCGCCCGCGGCGCATGCGGCGGTTGTTGGTGCATGTTCTGGCGAATTCCACGGAAACAGTTTGAGGCGCAGAAGGGCAAAGGCAACAAGCAGGCGTTGAAAAAGGTAGTTGCCAAACGCATCGCCCCAGGAATACTTGCTTACGCGGGCACGGAGGTCATTGGCTGGTGCGCAGTGGCTCCGCGTTCAGAATACGTAGCGCTCGAGCGTTCGCGGATATTGAAACCAGTCGATGATCATTCGGTTTGGTCCGTCTCATGTTTGTTTGTGAAGAAAGCGTATCGGCGAAAGGGTGTGTCGGCAAAGCTGCTAAGCGCGGCTGCCGAGTTTGCGGCCAAAAACGGTGCGAAGATTGTTGAAGGCTACCCGACTGAAACCACCAACGAGAAGATGGCTGATCCTTTCCTGTGGCACGGCGTGTCGTCAGCTTTTAGCAAGGCTGGATTTAGGGAAGTCGCGCGCCGCTCGCCAACGCGGCCGATCATGCGCATCGAGATCTGATGAAAACCTTTCATGTAATCTTCGGTATCACGATAGTAATCGTCTTCGTCCTGACCGGACAGTACATGGACCGCTACTTGAATCATCTGGTCGGCGTGCCTGATCTACAGCGGATGTTCTATCGCAGTCGTCACATCTACATTCTGCTGGCCGGACTCGTAAATCTGGGAATTGGCGCCTACTTCACTTACCACGTTGAACGCTGGCGCCTGGCGCTGCAACTGGCAGGATCGCTCTTGATCGTGGTGGCAACCGTTATGCTGGTATTGGCATTTATCTATGAGCCGCCGCAAGCAAACTTCGAAGGTCCATTTTCCGGTAGAGCAATGTACGCAATCCTCGACGGCACCCTGCTGCACCTAATCAGTGGCTTGCGCTGGCCGTCGCGGCAGCAAAGAGTTGGTCAATCAAGCAAAGAGGAATAATGCCCATGAAATTCACTCGCGTCTTCGTCTTCCTGCTGCTGATTGTTTCTTGTTCGACCGGCGTCGGCTTACCGCAAACGCCAAAAACAGACCCGGAGTTCACCGCGTTCCTAACCAGATTCAGGGCTGCTATTTCAAAGAACGACAAAGAGGCGGTGGCCTCGATGACGAAACTGCCTTTCCTCTACGACAGCAAAGAGCGCAACCGCGAGGAGTTTATTCGTATCTACCCGCAACTCTTTACGCCAAAGGTTCGGCGTTGCCTGGCGAGCGCGAAACCGCTGAAGGAAGGTGAAAACTACGATCTGTTTTGCGGGCAGTTGATCTTCTATTTGGGGAAGGACGGCTCTACTGGGGAGTATAAGTTGCTGGAGTTTGGGGTGAATGACTAGAGTGACAAGTGACGGGTAACAAGTCAGAAAGAG
>JBGTLE010000260.1:0-13053 GCA_041744295.1 Pyrinomonadaceae bacterium
TCAGCGTTCCAATCAATTCACCTTAGGGAGAGAGAGCCACAAAGAAGAAAAGGTCATGTCGAAGAAATTAAACACCGGAAGGCTAAGCCAACGACCAATTGATGCTGAGATATTCCTAACTATCGTCGAGGTCTCAGCTGAATTGCGATGCAGTTCAAAAACCATACGGAGACAGATTTTGGGAGGGAAACTTAAGGCCGTTAAATTCGGGGGACGCTACCTCGTGAGAGCGCGCGACCTCGCTGATTTTATAGGCGCTCCACCTAACTTAACGACAGTCGCGCCTACCTCACAGCAACGTAGCTAAGCTGGTGAAAACGTTGTCATTAGTATCAATTAGTAGTCTCCATTGTCCACGCATGTCCAAGCCCGGCCGTAAGTGACCCTCACAGTTCAATTAAACCTTCTCGAACTTAGTAGCTAGTGCCACAACTACTTCGCGGATACATCAGTCTTACGCTACTAATCCCAAAGCCATCGGCCTGACGAACCTCGGTTTACTACGGAGATCACTACCAATGAATATGGAATCGGAAAAAACCCTGGGCCAACTCTTTGAGGCGCTTCTCGATAAGGGGGCGATTCTCCCTTCTCGCAAAGGTCCTATCAAGACGGCCCTGAAACAGTACTCGAAAATCTTAGGCTATGTCGATTTCAATGAGTGCCCAGTCGCTGCTTACTTTAAGAACGATGGCTTTAGGAACCGCCTGATAGACGAAGGTGCTATTAGAACAAGGGGTCACAAAGATCGTTCGATCCATCTTGGTCAAGATGCCGTTAGGAATCTGAAGAATAACGTCAGTTTTGCTTTGAGAAAGGCCGTGGAAGTGGGTGTCATTCCACCGTCGAAAGAACTCTTCAGCGCAAACCAGCGCAGAAACTCTTGTAAGCGCCCGTGCCGAAACGAACACGTGATTTCGGCCAAGTATAGGCTGGATCCGGTTCCGAGCAGCTTTGCGAGGGCCTTAGACGAATACGATGCATGGAGCACGAGGATTGTTAATCCAGCGCGGCCAGGAAAACTTCTAAAGCGCCGTGTCAGTATCAACGTTCACCGCGAGGGTATACTCCACGTCGCTGGCTACTTGGTGAAGTTTAAGAACCTCGATCGAGATTCAATTAGCTTATCAACGCTCGTCCGAGGAAGTAACCCCATCGATTTTATCGCGTGGTATATCGAGCAACAGGGCAAGATCACAAGGGGCGCACGGACCCACCTGAGCTTTCTTACGGTTCTAGCCAAGTACCTCGTTGTTACCGGACCAGCAGACCAGGTGGAAGAAATCCGGGGGATAGTCGAAGAGCTACTTCGGTTCAGGTTGTCACTGGGGCCACCCATGGCCGTCGTTGATAAGGGCAAGCGCTGGTTGAGCCTCCGTGAACTTGAAAAGGTTCGATTGTCGGTCTACCCGTTCAACGCGCGAAGAGTCGCTGATTTGGCCGATAGCACTCGAGAGCGAATTAGTAGGAGTGGAATCAGATCTGAGGGAAGTGGGCGAGGTTTGGCAAGCGCGGTCCTAACTTCACTTCTCATCGGGCTCGATATAAGAATTCCTCTCAGACAGAGAAACCTGCAGGAGATGCTCTGGAACCCGAGCAATCCAGAGGCTGGTCAAAACCTTTACCGGCGTAATGGAAAGTGGCTTCTGCGCTTTTCGGGACACGAGCTAAAGATACCTTTCATCGGAGGCGCCGTACATTCAATCGAGCATGAATTCCCAGACGACTTGGTGAATCTTTTGGAGGAGTGGCTCTGGAAGTGGAGGCCTCTTCAGATTTCTGGCAACCGGACGCCACAGGAAGCAAAGCATTGTTCCAAGAATGGTCAAGAGTTCGTATTTCTTACCATGGTAGGAGGCCCGCTCTACGCAAACCGAATAAATGAGGCTGTCCAAGGTGCAACCTACAAATTCACAGGAATAGCCGTCAACATTCATATGATTCGTACAATTTGGGCCACGGAATACATTAAGGCGACTAGAAATGTGATTGATGCCGCGTTTATGCTTGGCGACACGGTTGAGACGGTCTTGAGATGTTACGCCAAACTTCTGGATCAGGAGTGCGGTAAACGGGCTAGCGAGTGGATGACAAAAACGCTCGAGAATTGAGTAACTGGCGAACCGGGGAATCGCAGGCTATTCCGGCCGGGTCGGATTCCCATTTTTCATCCTAGCCCAGGTGGAAACAAAACTTCTGTCGGCCGCACGCGGCCCTGACTACGCTCGATGAGTCCCAGCGTGCTTAGCGGTCCGACCGTATTACTGAAGTGTCCCCCGGTGTGGTCGATGCCGACTTCTTCGCCAATCGTCTGCGTCGATACCTCACTGCCGCCGTACTTGATAATGCAGTCAAGAACGTCGACTGTTCGGCCTGACGCAGACTTTGCTTTCCTCACGCGCTTACGCAGAACCTGGTGGTAGTCATCGAGACTTCCAATATCCTCCGGAACATTTGCTACAGTCCTGCCCGCATCAGTCAACCAGATCTTGCCGCCGCCGCGCTCAATCAGTCCTGCCGATGCCAGCGGGCCCACCGTGTTTGAGAAATGGCCACCCGTGGCGTCGATTAAGGCAACAGCGCCTACTTGGATGCCTGACGGCCTCAGGTTACCGATTGACTCATACCATGCGATCGCGTCGAGAATCTCTTGCTGCTTGCGACTGATTGTGAGATCGCCTAATGCCAAAACTTCTCGCTTTAGTTGTTGAGTGCGCGTTGGCACGTGGTTGCGGGTTTGGATTTGTCGACCTGTCGGTATTGCCGCCTGAACGGCAACGGGTTTATTTATTTTTCGCGCGTCCAACAGCATGCCGGCGATGGTCGCTGTCTCGGCCGTGATAGCTATTGATATATCGCGCAGCGTCTCTTCGACCTTTTGCGCCCGCTCGAGCAACTTCTCCAGGCGCCCGACGCTCTTCTCAATAACAACTCTCTTCTCAACCGTCTTAGTTTCCGCGAAGGCGGGCCGCGGGCTTGGACTTCTCGATCTGTTTAATCTTTCCTTCGAGCTCGTGGACCTTCCGCTGCAGTTCCTTCGGATTCTCAGCCTTCGCCTTTTCGATGGTCGCGGTCATTTGCCGGCTAAGCGCGTCGAGGTCCACGTCAGCCAGATTCTTTGGCTCGATGCGTTTCTCGCCAGGCTTGGGAGTGGCTCCGCTATCGAAGGTTTCAATCGGCAGGACGTGGACGTGCTCGAAGATGCCGTCAGCTGTAGGCCACCCAGGCGACCATACCCACGCATCGCCCGTGGGAAGTGACGGCAGAGACTCTTTCAGGAGCTTTCGCTCTTCCTCCGTACCGTGGACGTCTATCCAAGCGTCGATTGCTTTCAGATCCTGCGGCGAGATAGTGCGCAGGACAATCAGCGCCTGAATCTGCGTCAGCACGTTCTTGTTGAGCACTGCGGACCGCTGAGTAATGAGCGTACAGCCTATTCCGCGCTGCCCGCCTCGTCTGACGATGTCCTCCGCCGCGCCGAGCATTCTCTCTTCGCCACCGAAAGGCTTCTGCGGCGCGATCGCGTCTGCCTCGTCGACGATTAGCATTACCGGCGTTCGGTATTGCTCGCGAGCTTTGAGCCGGTAGAGCGTCTCAAGAAATATCCCCATGAACGTTGCCACTTCGTTCTTCCGGAGCAGCGATAGATCCAGCAGCACGCTCACTCGCTCTTCAACAACGAGCTTGGCCACTACCTCGCCAGCGTTTACCTCGAGGGGAACATCGCCTCGTTCGCCGCCAAGTATTACGACGGGCAAACCTGGGCCCTTGCCATCAGCTGACGAGCGAATGCCCCACCAGTCGCCCTTTGGGTCGACGATGACAATCTGCTGGCCAGCATTGAAGAGTTGCTCGGCGAAGCGTCGGGCTGTGTAGCTTTTGCCAGCGCGTCGTTTGGCGAGGATCCCAAATGCCTGGGTAACAGCTTCCAGTGGGAGGGAGAGATTCTTTGCTAATGACAGTTGTTTCATTTATCTCCTCGCTAAGGGCTGGTCGACTCAAAACCGTTTACAAAGCTGGAAGAGGAATCAGTCGGCGAGTTTAGCGAATCGCGCGGGCTCCGCTTAGTGAGACCAGCGATTATTCTCTTCTTTGAGTTCAGGCGGCAACTCTTCCTTGTCACAAGTTCCCGCTTCAATCGCATCAACAATGGCGGTGAAGTACTTCGCGGGTTTGAACGCTAGTGCATTGCAGTAATCGACCAAGCGGACGCTGTTAAGTTGCGGTAGCGCTTGCTCGGCGCGCCGCGCGCCCGCTTCTATCGCTAGCAGAATTGCCACAAGCTCCTCGGCAGGATTGAAGTCGCCGGCATGGCAGTAACCTAGCATCTCTGTAAATGTGGGGGCCTGCGAAAGCTTAATCATGCCAGCCAATTCAGCGTCAATCTCGCATTCGATCTCTCTCTTTAGTCGACGAGCCTCAGCGGGCGTCGAGGCACAGCGTTTTTTCTCACGGCGCCGCCCCTTCAGGTCTGTATAGCGCTTGCGCACAACGATCCCGGCGGATTGCAACGTGCGGCCATTAGAATCGATCTGTACTTTCCTTCGAATGACGGATCCATCTCTGCTTCCTCTGGGCATTTCCAGCGAGCCTCCGTTCTTTAGTTTCGCGCCGCGTCCCTGGTTGGTTAATACGATTCGAAGAAGCAAGCGGCCTCGGCGATATCACTCAAAACGTTTTGAGTCGTCAAGAAATCGAGTCCGAACGGAGTCCACGAGCATCCGTTTCATCCTCACTATCCTCGCCATCCGCTTGTCGCTTGAATCGACTAACCGAGGTAGACTCTGTAAGTTGCAGAAAATGGACGATTAACGCTTTTTACGCTTCTGTCCGACCTCCGGCACCACGACTTCTTCCCACTACTTAAACAGACAAGTGCTGCGAGGTCAGGCGGGATTAGAGTTCCGTCAAGTGCTTGCGACCGGCTCATCCTCGGAATCTGATCCAAGCCACGCATAGACCACTCCCGCGATCGAAGCTCCTATCACCGGCGCCACCCAGAACAACCACAATTGCGCGAAGGCCCAGCCGCCGACAAATACGGCCGGCCCGGTGCTACGCGCCGGGTTCACGGAAGTGTTGGTGACAGGAATGCTGATCAAGTGGATCAGCGTCAACGCCAGTCCGATAGCGATCGGCGCCAGTCCCTGCGGAGCACGCTTATCAGTGGCGCCGAGAATGACGATCAGAAACATGAACGTCAGCACCACTTCCGCTACTAATCCTGCTGCCATCGAATAGTTGCCAGGCGAATGCTCGCCAAAGCCATTTGCAGCGAGACCCCCCGCCAAACTAAATCCCGGCTTGCCACTGGCAATCAGATAGACCATTGCGGCTCCCAGGATACCGCCTACCACTTGCGCCAGGATGTAAGGAACGACTCCCGATCCCGGAAAGCGTTTGGCTACGCATAAACCAACGGTCACCGCGGGATTCAGATGACAGCCAGAGATGTGACCGATCGCGAACGCCATCGTCAGCACCGTCAAACCAAAGGCGAGCGACACTCCCAACAGACCGATGCCTACCTCCGGAAAAGCGGCCGCCAGCACAGCGCTGCCGCAGCCACCAAACACCAGCCAAAAAGTGCCGAGCAGTTCGGCTGCAAGTCGCTTATGTAACGGCATTGTTTGCCCTCCTATAAGTCGTGAAACCGGAGTGAACTTCGGATTAAAGCTGGCGCTGCTTAGGTCGCTCGGTATGCGGTGAACGAAATGGCTTGATTGAGAATCACGCCAAACTCAGTTCCCGACTTTACCTTTACTTCGTGGCCCTTCTTCATACGTCCGGCCACTGCTCCGGTTACCGCGCCGACGCCCATCCCGATGGCCAGTCCTTTTCCGCCGCCCGCGACCGCACCGATCAGCGCCCCACCGGCAGCGCCGCCACCAATGAACTTCACCTTTCGCTTGCTGGTCTTGTTAGCGGCGACGCCGCCTTCGTTATCGCTCGTACTGTTCGAGGTTGAAAGCTCTGTTAGCGAGCCGTTAATTGCTCGCCGCACGCCGTTGGGAAGCTGCACTGAGTAAAACTGAACATCCATGGTGGCGGGCTTGCCATTTTTCTGCGCACGGATAACGTTTGTAACGCGACCACTCACGGTACTTGCCTGCGGCACGAGCAAAACTCCGTTGCGCGAGTAGACCGGATCGACGACCGTAGTGGTGAAAGTGTCTCCCACCCGCGCGTCCTCAGATCCAAGATCCTGGTTGAGCCGCACGTGTAGGGTCTTACCGGCGGAGATTGAATAGTAGACCGGCTTCTTTTTCTTCTTTTGTGCGACAGCGGGAACGACGGCGCCAAGCACCATCAAAATCGTTGCTAAAACTGCCACGGCCTGGTTAATCTTCGAGTTGCTCTTGTTGCGCTGCATAGGCTTCCTTTCAATGAACAGCCGGCCAGCCTTCACTTTGATTTGAGTTCGCAGCGAAAGCGTCAGCCTACGGTCGTCGGTAAGATCCGAGTTTGAGTTCAGCAGTCACCATTACAATATTTGGCCCGCAGAAAATACTGTCATAGTTGACAGGTAACACTTCTCTGGGATATCTGGAGACCGCGCGATCCAATGTGGGGCCAGTATCTGCCCAAAGGACTTTCAAGTCTATACAGACCATTTCGATTACAAAACCGTCAGAGGAGTTTGAGTGAAACCCTAAGGAGAAAACAGACGTGAGGAAACCAATCTACATTTTTGGTCTTGTTGTGCTGCTGCTGCTGGCTTTCCCGTTGCAGCGTGCCAACGCCCAGGGAAATGAGAATGTTAAGCAGTTGCTCAAAATGCTGGAAGAGGACACGGACCGCTTTACCAAATCGCTCGACAACGCTCTAGACAAGAGTTCGCTGAATGGAACGAAGACCGAAGACGAGATCAATGGCTATGTTCACGATTTTGAGGAAGCGACTGATCGGCTAAAAGACCGTTATGAAGATCGTGGGACTGCGCCGAACGCTGCGCGCGAGGTTTACCGTCGCGCTGGTTATATCAACAGCTTCATGAGGCGCTATCGGCTCGGGCCTCAGGCAGAAACTGACTGGCAAAAAATAAAGCGAGACCTGGAAGCACTCGGCCGTGCTTTCCGATTCAAAGTTCGCTGGTAGGAGTTGCCTAACACTGACCATCCGCAGATTACTCAGATTGTAGAGATCGACATGCGGCGGCTGTTATCTGTTTGCTTGTGTGTTCCTCTTTGAATCTGCGTAATCTGCGGATATTTTGCCGATCATCCTTAGACTTCCAATAACTGATCGATTCCGGGGCCGGGGGGAAACTCAACCGGCTCATGTCCACGACGAAAAATCCGCGCCGGGCCATTTCCCTTCAGCAAAGTCTCACCGTTTTCCACACGCAGCATCGTTCCCTCACGCAATCCCACCACTGGCGTTTCGTTCTCTTCGAGAAACTGCTGCAGCCGCTCTTCCCTTGTCTCGCCCATATGCGTTGACGCAGGATTGGGGTCGAGGTAATGCGGATTGATTTGAAAACTCACCAGGCCTAACGCAGCAAACGATGGCGGCTGAACAATCGGCATGTCATTGGTGGTCTTGATAGTTGGGCCAGCGACATTCGTGCCTGCACTCGAGCCAAGGTACGGCAGACCTTCCTCCGCCCGGCTGCGGATCAACTCCATCAGTTCGTTTTGATAGAGGCTGTTCAATAACCGAAACGTGTTTCCGCCACCGATGAAGATCGACTCTGCTTTCGCAACTGCTTGTCGGGGATCAGTTGCGTCATCAATTGACTCCAGTTGATAGCCCAGCGCCGCAAACCTTTGCCTGGCTTGCGTGCTGTAGGCGTCGCGATCATGAAGGGCATACGGGACAAAAAGCACTCGCCGGGTGCTACCGAGAAAATCCTGAATCTCTGCTGCGGCGTGGTCCAGGTAACCGTGGCCATGCAGAGTTGAGTTGCTAATCAGCAGGAGTCGTTTGGCGTCACGCTGTGTCATCGTTGTCAGCACTGTGGGACTATTCTTCCGTGGCACCCCTCGTAGCCGTAAATGCGGTTCCAAAAGAGTTGGTTGCTGCGAGGGGGCGGCCCCGGGGGTTGCCCACCCAACTTAAATGGCCGGCGCCAGAATCTGGAGCCGGCCATAGCCAATCGTCTGCGACAGCGCTACAAACTACTTTCCAACTACCGACATCGATTCGGCATCCTGCCCATTAGTTTGCGCCGGTGTGTAGTAGTCTTTGTAATCACGGTGGTAGTAGTAATTCTGCGAGCGCACATCAATCTTGTTGAGCACGACACCAATGATCTTCGCGCCAATCTCCTGCAGCATTTGCCGCGTACGTTTTACCACTTGACGCGAAGTCTTGCCGCCGTGAACCACCAACAGCACACCATCCACCATCGAAGAGATCAAAACTCCATCCGTAAACGATGCGATTGGTGGCGAGTCAATAATGATGTGGGCAAAAGTTCTCCCCGCCACTTCCAACAAACGACGAAAGTGTTCTGAGCCCAACAACTCTGCCGGATTCGGAGGAATCGCTCCGGAACTCAACAGGTAAATATTCGAGTCCTGATATTGTGTGATTACCGAAAGGATCTCAGTCTCAGTGGCGTCGCTGGAAAGGATCGAACTCAACCCGCGCGTATTCTCCATGCCAAAGAGTTGATGCAAACGTGGTCGCCGCATGTCGGCGTCAATCACCAGGACTTTTGCTCCCGTCTGGGCCAGCACCGTGGCGGTGTTAACCACCGTTGTGGTTTTGCCTTCAGCAGGAACACTCGAGGTTACGAGCAGCGTCTTGGGTGCGCGTCCGGGAGTTGAAAGCAGCACCGACGTGCGCAGATGCCGGTACGCCTCAGCCTGCAACGACGGGCCAGCTGAATTGATCAGCAACTCTCGACCTGAGCCGTTACCGTTGCCGTTACCATTTCCGTTTCCATTACTTCGCTGCAAAGACGCCAGCGGCAGGAGTCGCTGCGCCGCCGATTTTCCCGCGATGGGAATCACAGCGAGCGCCGGCAGTCTCAATCCGCGTTCTACATCGTTGGTAGTCTTGACCGTGTCGTCGAGATATTCGAGGAACAAAGCCAGCGCGATGCCAAAGGCAAGTGCCAGCATTAGCGCGATCACCACGCCCTGCAAGCGACGCGGCCCGATTGGGCCTTGGGGCACCGGCGAATAATCAACCACATGAATATTATTCGGCGTGCCGGCCATGGTCACGTCGTTCTCTTTGGCCCTTTGCATTAATCCTTCCAGCAGACCTTTATTTGTTTCGATCTCCTGCTTGAGGATGTTGTAGTTGATTGCCGATTGGTTTTGCGTGACGGTCTCTTCACGTTGCTTCTTGAACGCGTCACGCAGTGCTACCTCACGCTCCATCGCTTTACGATAGTTTGTTTGCAGGTTAATGGTCAGCACCGCTTTGGCACTGTTGCGCGTTTCCTCCAACTGCTTCTCGGCCTGGGCGATCTGTTCGGTCACATCTTTGACTTCCGGAGATTCTTCCGTGTCCGTGATCAGCAACTGCGCACGCTTTTGCCGCAGCTCGGCCAGCTTAGACTTGAGGTCGGCAACCTGCTTGTCAGAGATTTCCACGGCCGCTTCCGCCGCACCCGGCGCCGCGCCCGCTCGATAAGAAGCCTCAGCGAGATTCCGATCATTCTCGGCTTCCAGCAACTGTTTATTTAGGCCCGCGAGCCGCTCAACGACCGTGTTTTGATTGGCATCAAGCGAAAGAATTTCGTGGCTCTGTGCGTAGTTCGACAACTGTTCTTCACCACTGCGAATTTGTGACTGCAGCTCGGCAATCCGCTTCTGCAGATAAGTGCCGGCAATGGTGTTCGTCTTGGTTTTTACTTCCAGGTTCCAAAGCGCAAAGGCATCCGCCACGGCGTTCACAACTTTTGCCGCCACGGTCGGGTCTGTATGGCTTGCCCGAATATCGATCAACCGCGTCTTCTTCACTTGCTGCACTTCCAGCATTCCCTGCAGCATCCCTACATACGGAGCCAGGCGATCAACTTCCGAGGCATCGTCCGCGGAAGCCGAACTCGTGGTCAGCTCGCGGTTGCTGGCAGTAGCCTGAGACTTGGGCGCCGGGGCTTTTGTGCCTTGGCCAAAGCCAAACATGCGGGCCAGGCTTTGCCAGGTAGTAAGGTTATCCGGGCGCTGGTCCAGAAAGTTCCGGTTGTGTTCGAGGTCGAGAGTACGGGCGACACGCCGCAAAAGGGTCGGGCTGGAAAGAATCTGCACCTGAGTATTGAAGTACTCAGGATCCATGTAGGAGCTGTTGTCGACGTAGACGGCGCTACCGCGGGAAGCACCCAGCGCCGGGCTAAAACTCTCGGCGTTGATCTGCACCTGGGCGCGCGCCTGGTAGATATCCGGTTGGCGCGCTTGTCTGATAGCGGCAAGACTCGAGATGATCACGGCGATGCCGATGATCAGCCACAGACGCTTGCGCACCATCCGCCAGTAATCGCGTAAGTGAACTTCACCTTCTGGTCCAGCTTCATCGCCGTAGGCAACTATCGGCGGGGTAGCGTAACCATTCTGGTTACCATTTGACTGCTCGACAGCCGACTCCCTGATCAAAACCTGTAATGCTTTGGATACTTCGTCTTTCATTACAAACACCTGCCGTTAAATCTTTAGCGAGTGATGAGGTCAGTACCGCAACGCGGTAGCATCGGGTTTCGGTGGATGATGCGCACGTCCACCCGATGCTACCGCGTGACGGTACTGACCTGTCCTGTTATCGAATCCGCATCGCCGGGTCGCCGAACAGTATCCAGGTGCGTCGAACATCCAGATCGGAAACGGCTGCCTTCGCGTTTCTGGTCGCTTCGCCAAGACGCAGCGACTCAGTGCCAAAGAGCTGGCGATAGAACTCGTTATCCAAAACAAACTGCGGCTGCGGCTCGGTAAAGCCGGACGACGCCCAGACAGCAACCGCACCGCCGTTCGGGGCCTTCAACACCGCTTCACCCAAGGTGTCGGTGTAAGCATCGTGCGCGTAACCGTTCAAGCAGGTCATCATCACAAACAGGGAAAGCCTGTTCGTGTTGCTTAAGGTCCCTGCCAGTTGGTTGTCGAGCAAGCCGGCGCCCGTCCAGACAGTCACTGAACCGTGACCGTAGAAGTTGACGACGGACGGCCCCTCGTTGAGCGCCGTCATGATCTGGCCGCGAGTAGTATCGTCGTTCCCCACCACGCTGCGATTGATCGCTTGCACCGTGATTCCCGGCGGCAGCAGCGCCGCCGTCTGCGCGCTTTGGCCTTCAAACCCGTTGTCAGCAACCATCAGCGCACCTCGTATCGGAGCGTTCTGATCCAGCGCCTGCTCAAACGCGATGATCTTTCCGGTCATCAACGTAGCCTGCGCCGCGGTCCTGGTTGGCAAGCGACCGATTGCCATATCGGCCAACTCGTCGCCGTTAAAGTCGACCAGCCAGTCGTCGGAAGCCGTTTCCATGTGCGCGGTGTCTACCATTCTCGTGGGCACGAAGTCGTTGGCGCCTTCATCCGTGTAGTTGCGGGGATCCCAACTGCTATCGCCCACCAGCAACACGAACCTTGGCGCGCGCGACCAATTGCTGTTGGCCCACGACAGGAACGCCTTCACCGCCAGCGGCGAATGCGCGCCATAACTAAACTCGTCGTAAACATCTTCGACGTCGACGACTGAGACCAGCAGCCCCTGGTCACGCCTCAACGCGGCCAGCGGTTCGACTGCCTGACGGAAATCCCTATGCGTAAGGATCACCATGTCGGCGCCATTCGTGCCGGCATTCCAGCTCGAAGGCACATTCGCGCTCAACGTTGCTTGCGTATCGATGCCGTTGTCAGCCAAAGCGATTAGCGTGCGAGCGCCAGAGCCTTTCGCCTGGACCATAACGCTATAGCCGCTGCCGGCCGGCACCACTTGCGAGTCAACCTCAGCCGCGTTGTTTGGATCCGTCACGTCGAACACGCGAACGTTTGCCGTAGTAAAGCCGGTAACACGCGCCGTGCGCCCGCCGTTCAGACTAAACTGCAACGCGTTGTTGTCCGCGCGATATTGCCGCGCGTACGTCAGTCGCGCCCAGTCAACGAACAACAGATCCAACTCGCCGCTGGTGGCCGTGAACGTGAGCGTGTTCGCGCCCTGCTGCAGGATGGCGCGATCAACTGTGAAGTTGGCCACGACATTCTGCTGACCGGTAAAGGCGATGGTGCCGAGCACCACACCATTCAACTGCACTTCCGCCGCATGGCTGTGCTGCGAAGCGCCCAGCATCGCGACCGAAAGTTGTGCATTGCCGCCCTGCGGATCGACGTCTCTCACTTGCAGCGTTTGCACCGACGGCTCGTCGGTTACGAGCGGGCCGAAGATGTTTTCCGCTTCGCCGTTCAGCAGGTTCGGGAAGTAACTCAGCTTCTCCTTCACTTCCACGGTGGAGAGGAAACTGCCGGTCCCGCCCGCTTGCGAAAACTCGACGTCACCTTTGTTCCTACTGCGCTTCGCGCCGCCGATACGTTTGCCGTGGCTGTCGCCTGAGACGAGCCAGTAGGTACGCGTGTCGGTGGAAGGAATATCGAGCGCCACGCCGTAGAACTCAATCGAGTCGCTCGCCGAAAGCGCTATGCCGTTGCCGTTCACACGGATTGGGAGTTCTACTCCGTCAACGTAAAGCTGCAGGAAGCGCGCATCGCGTGAGACATCCAACCCGGCGGCCACTAGCTGCGGTTGCGTCAGGCGATACCAGCCACTGCGACTCACTGCGACCTTTACCGCTGCGCCGGCGGCGAGTTCATGCTGTCTCAAAATGCCATCAGCGGTAACTCGAAGGATCTCGCTGCGACCAGCTTTGCTAAGCGAAGCGGCCCACGAGTTCTCGGATATTGCGCCACCGTTTGCTCTGGCGGCTGCGTTCAACTCGCCAACCATTAAAGCGCGTTGGCGTTTCGGCGAGATGCCTTTGCCGCCCATCGGATAGATGGGGCCAAAAGTTTGTCGACTGCCATTTAGATCAATAGCTTCCAGGTAATAGCCGGTGTTGGCTGAACCCTTCGAATCAAACCAGGCATAAGAGAAGCCGGCGGCCAGGCGCATGCC
>JBGTLE010000261.1:0-4716 GCA_041744295.1 Pyrinomonadaceae bacterium
AAAGCAATCGTCGGCGACGAACCCGGCATCACGCGCGATCGAATCTATGGCGAAGTTGAATGGTCAGGGGAGCGCTTCGCAATCGTCGACACCGGCGGCATCGTTCCAGATGATGACGCGGTCATTCCAGCAAATATCTTAAAGCAGGCTGCGTTCGCCATCGATCAGGCTCAGGCATTGCTATGGGTCGTTGACGTTCGCAACGGGATCACGCCGCAGGACCAGGAGCTGGCCACGCTCCTCAGGAACACAAGCAAGAGAGTCTTGGTAGTGGCAAATAAAAGCGACGGCGCTCGCTTAGCAAATGAGGCCGGTGAGTTTTACCAGTTCGGCTTTGAAGAAGTCTTTGCTGTTTCTGCTGAGCAGGGAATTGGAATCGGAGATTTGCTCGATGCGTTGGTCGAGCAGTTGCAGACTGGCGATGCTGCGGACGCTGAATCTCATGATGAGAGACTCTCGCGTGCTGGTCGCGAGGTGCGGCTCGCAATCGTCGGTCGGCCGAATGTTGGGAAGTCATCGTTGCTCAACCGCTTGCTGGGTGAGGAGCGCATGATCGTCTCTCCCGTTGCCGGAACGACGCGCGACGCAGTCGACACCGTCCTGGAAGTTGAAGGCACTACGTTTCGAATTATTGACACCGCGGGTATCCGCCGGAAAGGCAAAACCGGTGAGATGGCTGAGAAGCTGTCGGTCGTCATGGCGCGCAAGAGCCTTGAGCGTGCCGATGTCGCAGTCGTAATGATGGATGCCGTTGAAGGACCAACCGCGCTGGATGCACACATCGCCGGCTATGCTTACGATGCGGGTTGTTCGATCATTCTTGGAGTAAACAAATGGGATGCTCTTGAGGACAAGGAGACGGGGACAGTTAGCGAGTTTGAGCGGAAAGTCAGAGACAGGATGAAGTTTCTCGAATGGGCGCCGGTCGTAACTATCTCCGCCTTAACCGGCCAGCGAGTTGCCAACATACTTCCGCTCGCCGTTCGCGCAAACGAGGCGCGTAATCGTCGCGTGTCTACCTCTCAATTAAATGCGTTCTTCGAACGGGCAATCGCGCAGCCTCGCGGAGGTGTCACGCCGGCGCCGGTTAAAGGAGGTCTCTCAAGACTTCACGTTCAATACATTACGCAAGCTGGTTTGCGTCCCCCAACGTTTGTGGTGTTCACCGCCGGTGGCAAGGCAGGACTACACTTTTCCTACGAGCGACATCTACAGAACCGGCTCCGCGAGGAGTTTGATTTCTTTGCCACTCCTTTGCGGATTATCGAGAAGCACAAGAAGCGAGGCCGGTCTCATCGTTAGTTCCCGCCATGAGTTCTCCATCAGCAACCGAAAAACCTGCAACCAACTTTGAATTGGTGGCGCGCGATGGTGAGGCTCGCAGTGGCCGGCTGCACACTCGTCGGGGTGTTATCGAGACGCCTGTGTTCATGCCTGTCGGCACCGCCGGCACCGTTAAAGGAATTCGCTTTGAAGAACTTGAATCCGATGACCTCGACGCGCGCATCATCCTTGGCAACACTTATCACCTTTGGCTTCGTCCGGGTCTTGAAACGATCAAGAGCGTAGGCGGATTACATCGGTTCATCAATTGGGACCGCGCGCTGCTGACCGATTCGGGTGGTTTCCAGGTATGGAGTTTGGGGGCGCTGCGTAAGATAAGCGAAGAGGGAGCTGAGTTCAGGTCGCACCTGGACGGCAGCCTTCAGTTCTTGTCGCCTGAAGTATCAATGGAGATCCAGGCTGCGCTAGGTTCGGACATCGTTATGGCCTTCGACGAGTGTGCACCCGGTGGGACATCCCATGAGGAAACGAAGAAGAGCGCAGAGTTGACCGCGCGTTGGGCAAAACGTTCGAGAGAGCGCTTCAACTTGTTGCAGCATGAAGGCAGGGACTTGGGGCGGAAGATTGAGGGCGAGAGTTTGAGTGGCAGCCAGGCTTTGTTTGGGATTGTTCAGGGTGCAGGGCATCTCGATCTGCGCTGCGAGAGCCTGGCGCGAACGGTTGAAATTGGTTTTGAGGGCTATGCTATAGGTGGATTGAGCGTCGGTGAAGAAAAGCCTGTCATGTGGGCTGTGATCGATGATATCGCGCCGCGGATGCCGGCTGATCGTCCTCGGTATTTGATGGGCGTGGGCACTCCAGAAGATTTGATTGAGGCAGTAGCGCGGGGTGTTGACATGTTTGATTGCGTTCTTCCAACGAGGAATGGTCGAACGGGTCAGGCGTTTACTTCGCGTGGGAAGGTCAACGTCAAGAACGCTCATTGGGCGAACGATGAGAGACCGCTGGATGAAAGTTGTAGCTGTGCGGTTTGCCGCCGGCATTCGCGGGCCTACCTTCGACATCTTTATGTTTCAGGAGAGATGCTGGCCAGTATTTTGTTGACCCATCACAACCTAGCCTTCTTCCTTGACACTATGAGGGCCGTGAGGCAATCTATCCGGTCTGGCAACTTCATGAGATTTCGGCAAGAGTTCACTGAGCGACTTAGCACGAAAGATTAAGAGTGCTTGAGTCGTCTTTTTAGGTGTGCCGACGGAAGTGACCGGTTAGAATTCCACCCACACAGAAAATAATTTTGATGACTATATTCGCCATGTTTTTTCAAGGAGGCCTGGGCGCCATTGGGCAGTTTCTTCCCATCCTCCTGATTGTCGCGGTTTTTTATTTCTTGCTCATTCGTCCACAGCAAAAACGGCAGCGTGAGTTGCAGCAAACCATCTCACAGTTAAAAGCCGGCGACCGCATTGTAACCACGGGCGGCGTAATCGGCACGATCACGACTGTGCGGGATACCAGTTTCCTGATCCGCAGCGCAGACAAGTCTATTCTTGAGATCGCGCGAACCTCGGTAGCAGGAATAGACGAGGAAGAGAAAAAATAGTCCCCCGATCCCTCAGCTTTACCGCCTTTCACAATGAAGAAAAAGAACCTATTACAACGTGTAATCATTATCCTCGTCGTTACCCTCGTCGGGCTGTACATCGTGATTGGCCCACGTCACAGGCCCAGTGCAAGCGACTTTAGCTGGAGTGGAATTAAAGCCAGTTTGGCCTCCAATATTCGACTGGGACTCGACTTGAAGGGTGGAACGCACCTTGTCATGCGAGTGAAGACCGAGGAGTTCCTGAAGCGATTGACTGAGGACAACGCCGTTGCTGTGGAGAATGCCGCTAAAGAAGGCGGTTACGATGTGGTGAACGCTCGAGCCGAGACTGGCGGCGATGCGTACCGGGTTATCCTCGAAGTCACAGACCCTGCCAAAATCGCCGAGATAAGAGAGGTCATCGAGAAGAAGGTTGAAGTTGGTTCGAATATGGGCTGGAACTTCTCGACCTCAGGTTCGCAAATGATCTGGAACTTGGGTTCTACTGCGCAAAGGTCATTGGCTGACGATGCGACCAGGCAGGCCTTAAGCATCATAGACAGTCGTATTGATGCCCTCGGAGTGGCAGAGCACACCTTGGCCACGCACGGCGCGCAGAGTTCACATCAGATTTTGCTCCAAATGCCTGGGGTTCAGGATCCTGAACGAGTCAAGAACCTGCTTAAGGGCGAATCGCGTCTCGAACTTGCCCATGTGATCGGATCGCAGAGTCCCGCACCGGCTAAAACTTACGATACTCGCGAAGAAGCCATTGCATCACTGAACAGTGGGGGCGCGATTCCTGGTAACCGAAGAGTCTTGCCATATCAGGAGCGGATGGAACCCACCGCAACCGCGAATCCCAACGAACAGAAACCTACCAAGTGGGTGGTTGTCGAAACCCCTGCGATCATTAACGGAAGCGAGATGCGGAACGCTTCCGCGGTTCTGTCTCCCGGCAGTGCCAGCGATTATCAGATTCAGTTCGCCTTGAAAAAGAGCGGCGCTGATAAGTTTGGCGTTTGGACGGGATCACATATCAATGAG
Source organism: Pyrinomonadaceae bacterium (assembly GCA_041744295.1). Lineage (GTDB taxonomy): Bacteria > Acidobacteriota > Blastocatellia > Pyrinomonadales > Pyrinomonadaceae > PSRF01. The sequence goes on from JBGTLE010000261.1 coordinate 3,917, forward strand.
TACATGGGAGTGGTACTCAACGATGAGGTGAAGTCAATCGCTTACATCAAATCGCGAATCGATGATTCGGGTGAGATTAGTGGTCGTTTCACAAAAGAGTCCGCGGAGGACTTGGCGCTTACTCTCAGATCTGGGGCCTTGCCGGCACCCATTGAGTATCTCGAAGAACGTACTGTCGGACCGAGCCTGGGCGCCGATTCAATTAAAGCCGGGGTTAACGCGTCACTGGTGGGACTGGCTCTAGTTGTGTTTTTCATGCTCGTTTACTACCGCAGCTCCGGCGTTAACGCCGTCGTGGCCTTATTACTCAACATGGTCCTCATGATAGCGGGACTAATTGTCTTCGGAGCAACCCTTACGTTACCGGGCATCGCAGGCATAATCCTCACCATCGGCATGGCAGTCGATTCAAACGTCCTGATTTTCGAACGTATTCGAGAGGAGCTGTTGACAGGTAAGACGGTTGCTTCTGCAATAGATCAGGGCTTCAAGCGGGCGTTCATTACGATCATCGATACTCACGTTACGACCATCATCTCTTCGCTGTTTCTCTTCGTCTTCGGCACCGGGCCAATTCGAGGCTTTGCGGTAACACTGGTCATCGGCCTGCTAGTCAATCTTTTCTCGGCCGTGTATGTCTCGCGCACGATCTTTATGTGGCTAATGAGTCGCAATCAACGACGCGAATCAATCAGTATCTAGGTTGAATAGTTAACTAGGTTTCAAATTTTCAAAGACGTCCGTATTGATTGGCTTGCTAGTCGCCGCTGGTTTATCGCCGTCTCTTTGACCCTAATGTT
>JBGTLE010000262.1:0-5254 GCA_041744295.1 Pyrinomonadaceae bacterium
CCCCCCACGCCCCTACAATCGTTGTTTTCTTGGTACAATAACCTCGCATGACAGCTCTCCTTTCGGTTCTTCCCGACCTCAGTCTGATTCCACCGGCATTTATATACATCGTCATCGGCGTTTTCGGCGCCATCATCGGTAGCTTTCTTAACGTTGTCATTCATCGCTTGCCAGTTGACGAATCAATAGTCTTTCCTAATTCGCGGTGTACTTCGTGCAGCACCGTGATCGCTTTCTACGACAACATCCCTGTACTTAGCTATTTGCTATTGCGAGGCCAATGTCGAACTTGCAAGGCACATATCTCCGCTCGCTACCCGGCAGTGGAACTACTTACGGCATTTTTGTATGTCGCCGTCGTCTGGCGTCAGGGACTGACGGCTGCGTTGCCCTTTGATCTGATATTCGTCAGCGCGATGGTCGCCCTAATCTTCATTGACGCTGAACACATGATCCTTCCCAACGCGATCACTTATCCCGGAATCGTTTTCGCACTTGTCGCTCGCATCGCAATCCCTTACCTGCTCGGCCGCCCTTACTTCGACGACCTGCCGGCATTGATGGACGGCATGCTGAGAGATTTTCCACTTTGGGCGGCATCGCTTGCGGGTGGGCTGCTGAGCGCTTTGGTTGGTGGCGGTTCTCTTTGGCTGATGGGTTGGACGTGGGAAAAGTTACGCGGTGTCGAGGCGATGGGCCTGGGCGACGTCAAGATGATGTTTATGGTTGGCGCTTATCTTGGTTGGCGATTGACAATCCTCACGATCTTTCTCGGCGTAATGTCAGGCTCGGTGATCGGCATCGTAATGATGATGCGCCAGCAGGAAAAGAACATGCAGATGCTGCTCCCATTCGGCGTCTTCCTGGGCATCGGGGCAATCGCCGCGTTGCTCTTCGGCGCAAACATCGTCGAGTGGTACGCAGGACAGTTCTATTAAAAGAGGCTGGATGTTTAAAGAGGCTGGATGTTAGATGCTGGTTCACGATTTGGGAGAGGCGATGGTTGCTATCAAACGTTTGTGATCATCGCTTAACATCTGACATCCAACATCCAACATCTACTAATCTTGTGAAGTACGGTAATCGAATACAACTGAGCCTCTGGATTGGGTTGGGACTTTTTCTCGTCGCAGCCTGCTTCTCGCTACTGCTGTACTCGATGGTTCCGGAAACACCAGCCTCGCGCGGTCCGCTACTACTCGCGTCGTTCGTCGCAATCCTCATCGGCACGTTGCTGTGCATCCTCGTGCTCTTCCGTTGGTTGCTGAATCCCTATCGAAAACTTCTGGGCGAAGCCGAGCGGGTAACGCTCCAACCGCAGATCCAGCATTCTAAAGACGAGGCGGAATTTGTACTCGAAACTTTCCAATCAGTTCTGGCCCAACTCGATGTTCAACGTAAGGAGCTCAAGAACCTTAGCGACCAGGCGCGCGAGCGGGCAGATTCAGCTGAGCGTTTTAGTGAGCGCATTGTCGCGAGCGTCCCGTCAGGACTGGTAGCGTTTGACGGTGACGGCAGGGCGACGGTAATTAATCTGCCGGGCCGTGCGATTCTCGAAGTCGAACACTTGGGCATTGACGAGCAACCGCTGGGACAGCCGGCCCAGTCGCTACTCCGTCACATTCCGCGGTTGGCTGAGATGGTTGAAGACTGTCTGGCAACCGGAAAAGTGTATCGGCGTGAGGAGATTGAAACGACCACATCGGCGGGAGTGCCGCGGCGATTAGGCACCGCGATTGCACCGATTGAGCTCTCCTCGGCAAAAGGAGATCGCGGGGTGCTGTGTTTGCTTACTGACATCACCGAAGTCATGCAGTTGCGCGAACAGGTGACGCTCAAGAAAAACCTCGAAAATCTCGGCGAGATGTCTGCCGGTTTGGCCCACGAATTTAAGAATACGATTGCAACGCTGCACGGATACGTTCAGTTGCTTCAAAACCTGAAGCTCGACGAGCAAGGTCAGCTGGCAACGTCATCCTTACTTAATGAGGTCCGCGGGTTGGCGGACATGGTGACCTCGTTTCTTAACTTTGCCCGACCGCAGCCGTTGAACGTGGACACGGTTTCACTGGGGGAACTGCTGGACGAATGTGCGATCGAACTCACACCCCTCTTCAACGAACGCGGCGTTGAGTTGCTGATCGAAGGAACCTCGTCGGGAGTTAGCGAACCGCTTTCCGTCGCCGCCGATGAGCGCATGCTTCGTCAGGCGTTAGTCAACTTGATTCGCAACGCGGCTGAGGCCGTTCCTGATGGAAAAGAGATTAGGCGCGTCGAAGTTCAGCAGTTGATCAATGAGGACCAGACCGGTAAGCGCTGGGCGGTGATAAAAATCAAGGATAGCGGCGAGGGTATACCGGCAAAAGACCTGCAACGAATCTTCATTCCCTTTTTCACAACGAAAGCAACGGGACATGGTGTCGGTCTCGCGCTGGCCCATCGCGTGATCACCGAGCACGGCGGCACGCTCGAGGCGGCCAACTCACCAGCCGGCGGCGCCGTGTTCACCGTTCGCCTGCCACTGTAGAAATCAACAGTCAGCACCGTAACGCGGCAGCTTCGCGCCAAAGCTTCGCTTAACGAAGTGAGTACTCCGCCCAACGACGATCCACGAGCTCACGAATGTCATCGCGCACGATCAACTCATCGGGAAATCCAGGCTTGGTGCGCGCGTCAATCACGATCGGCCCGGTAAACGAAAGGTGATGGCGCACGACCTTCGTATCGGCGGCGTAAATATCAGCCGCAGGTTCGAAGCGGGTCCACGTGGCCCACAGAAAATCTGACGATGAGCGAGCAACCTTGGCGTCATCGTGCAGGACGATCAGTGGCCACTCCGCAAACCGAGGATCACGCGCGATACGAGCCGCCTGTTCCGGATCGTCGTCATAAGACTGCCCCTGCAATACCAAACACCCGCCGCAGAAGACTTCAGCGCGCGTAACATCACGCGTGAGTTCTCCACGAAACTCGCGCGGCAGTTCCCTTACCGGCTCGCCTAATCCCAGCATGATCGCTTTGCTGCCTTCGTTAACTTTGCCGCTCGTGTAATCGAGCGTGTCCATCGAGACATTCGAGAAAATGAACAGGTCGCTTTCCCAGTTCACTCGTGCCAGCACATGTTCAAGCAGACTCGGAAAGTCGCCGAGGTTCTGCGGTTGATCAACCAGAATCAAAAACTTAGTCAGGGACAACTGGCCCTCCCCGAGAATTCGAAATCCTGACACCAGTGCCTCGCGCGCATACCGCTCGCGGACTACGGCGGCACACAGCGAATGGAAACCCGTTTCGCCGTAGGTCCACAGATCGCGCACACCCGGCATCACCAGCGGAAACAGCGGCGACAACAGCTTCTGCAGATAATCGCCGATAAAGAAATCTTCCTGGCGCGGCTTCCCTACCACGGTCGCCGGAAAAATCGCATCGCGTCGATGATAAACAGCGTCGACATGGAAGACCGGATACTCGTGTTCGAGCGAGTAGTAACCGTAGTGATCGCCGAACGGACCCTCGACGCGCCGCTCGTACGGAGGCGCATGCCCAACCAGTGCAAACTCAGCTTCGGCGGCGAGTCGATGACCGTTACTCTGCGCGTCTGTCGTGAGCTTGAGCTTCTCACCCTGCAACAATGAAGCGAGTACGAGTTCGGGAACGTCTTCCGGCAAAGGCGCGATAGCAGCGAGGATTAAAGCTGGTGGGCCACCGAGGAACACAGTTACCGGCAACGCCTCATTGCGTGACTCGGCTTCTCGATAGTGAAAGCCGCCACCTTTTTGAATCTGCCAATGCAAACCTGTCGTCTGCTCGTCGTAAACCTGCATCCGATAAATGCCGAGATTGTGTTTCCTGGTAAGCGGATGTTCGGTGTAGACGAGCGGTAGTGTAAAGAACGGTCCGCCGTCTTCCTGCCAGGTGGTCAGCACGGGAAGCTCGTTGAGTTTCGCGGGTCGATCAACCACTTGCGTTACCGGCGTGCGACTGGTTTTCCGAGTACCCAGCTTTAGCAAATCGAAAGCTAACGCGCGCTGCTTCCAAAGTTCGCTGCCACGCGGAGGCAATAGCGATTCAGCCACACGAACGAGGTCGCGAACCAGTGCTTCCGGCTTTGGGCCAAAGGCGAGATCGATGCGGCGCTCTGTGCCGAAGAGGTTCGTTACAAGCGGATAGCGACTCCCTTTCACTCGTTTAAAGAGGAGCGCCGGTCCGCCTTCCGCGATTACGCGCCGATGGATCTCCGCAACTTCGAGCTTAGGATCTACTTCTGCTGCAACAGTGACGATCTGGTTTTCTCTGGTTAAGAGATCGAGAAATGTGCGGAGGCTGGGATGCATGCTTGGGTAGTAGGATAGACATTCCTGTCTGTCTCTGTTTCTACACGTGGGACCGGGAACTTGAATGCTCTGTCCAGACAGCTTGGTCCCAACCTCAGACAGGCAGGAATGCCTGTCCTACTTGGGTTCAGAATTGCCGACCGTGCGGGGACGAGACTTCACTGGCTCGGCGACGGTAGCCAGACGCTTTTCGATCTCCTCGGTCGCCACTTCCGCGGACGCGGCAACACCCGGTGCCACCGAATCACGCAACGCCATGATTAATTCGAGACTCTCGTTGTCCCCGATTTGCATCAACGCTTCGATTAGCCCAACCACAATTCTGGGCTTTGTTTTTTCTCGTTTGAGAAAACCGTTTATCAAAGACGGCGAATCGAGCTGTCGCAAATAACCCACGGCCTGATCGTGGCGTGAAGTGTCCAGTGCCTGAACGATCTCAAACAGCGCATCCTGTTTCCCGACTCGGTAAAGCGCCCAGTCGAGTGCGAGCCGGACGCTTTTGTCCTTTTCCTGAAGCCGGTAACCTTCAATTAACCTTTTCTGATCTACGGCAGCAAGTTGGGCCAACGCCTCGGCAGCTTGCTGGCGGTCCACCGCCTCTTTGCTCCCAAGCCTGGCGATGAAAACGCTTGTGTCTGAGCGCGCGTCAATCTCTTCGCCACGACTCTGGGCAAGACCGGTTGTTGACGCAAAGAGAACGAGACTACCCCCCATTAGTAACAGCGATCGCATTGTTAGTTTCATAAAAACAAGCATGGAATCGACGGGCGCCCACGGAGAGACGCCCCTGCAATTATTGGCTGGCGCCAACTGCACTCTTCTTCAAGGTTGCGTTGTCCAGATCAAGATCCGCGAAGGCGATAACCTCTACGTCGGCGTATCGCTTTCGCAGTTCCGCTAGAAACTCTTTTGCGTTGCCCACG
>JBGTLE010000263.1:0-3070 GCA_041744295.1 Pyrinomonadaceae bacterium
ATCGTTTTTCTTCACCGGGATGTGCCGATAGCGGCCCATAGACATTTTATTGAGCGCGGAGGCCACTGAATCCTGTTCATGAAGCACTTCGGGATTTGGGCTCATCAGATCTCTTACTGCTGTCGTCGCTGAATGCGCCCCTACCCCGGTCATCTTGCTCAACACATCATGCTCAGTAAAGATTCCCGCCAACTTGCCGCCATCTACCACCAGAGCACATCCTGAATTTGCGCGCCTCATGAGACGGACCACGTCCAGGACTGCCGTTGCCGGCACTACAGTAATGGTCTCTTCCGGTTCGAGCTGACCAAGATTGTCTTCCATCACGGAACGCGCGAGTCCTTCAGCCGCATCAGCCCGGGGCACATCAAGATCGCGAAACGGTGCGAGGCAATTGTCGCATCGATCAGTGCCGTCAATATTCTCAAGACCACAGGATGGACAGTTCATTTTCGATTTCCAATGCTGACGCGACCAGACTTGGTGCGCGTCTACCCCGCTAACCTCTCAAAGTACCGCTATTCGACTATCCAGGTATCTCCGCTATTGATGAGCTTGTCCAAACTTCCTGGGCCATTCTTCGTGATGGCGGCATCGATTTGGGCCACCATCATCTCTTCATAGGTTGCGCGCTCAACCGCGCGGAAGATGCCCACCGGCTGCGGGAAATCTGGCTGCTCCATACGGGCGAGCATGAATGCCACCGAAGGATCTTGAAGGTAGATGTCGTGCACCAGTAGATCGGCTTCGGTGATGCCATTCTCGCCAATCGTCACCACTTCCGGATGCGCACCATTCATCCGAATTCCCTTGGTCCGGTCTTTGCCGAAGATCATCGGTTTGCCGTGCTCGAGATACAGAACGCGATCCGACCTCACGCTCCTCTCAGCAAACTGATCGAAAGCGTGATCGTTAAAGATATTGCAGTTCTGGTAGACCTCGATGAAAGAAATTCCTTTATGTCTGGCGGCGGCTTCAACTACCGACCCGAGATGTTTGACATCGATGACAATCGAGCGCGCCACAAAGGTCGACTCGCTGGCGATGGCGAGTGAGAGAGGGTTGATCGGGTAATCGATGGTCCCCACCGGCGTTGACTTGGTCTTTTTGCCGAATTCCGAAGTGGGACTGTACTGGCCTTTCGTCAATCCATAAATCCGGTTATTGAACAGGATGTAGTTGATATCGAGATTTCGCCGGATAGCGTGCATGAAGTGGTTGCCGCCAATCGACAGGGCGTCGCCATCGCCGGTGATCACCCAGACGCTGAGATCCGGATTGCCGCACTTGATTCCGGTGGCCACCGCCGGCGCGCGTCCATGAATGCTGTGAAAGCCATAGGTATTCATGTAGTAGGGAAAACGTGAAGAGCACCCGATGCCGGAAACAAAAACTATCTTCTCGCGCGGAATGCCCAACTCGGGCATAACCTTCTGTACGTTGTTCAGAATTGCGTAGTCGCCGCAACCGGGACACCAACGCACTTCCTGATCGGAAATAAAATCCGCCTTCTTGAGTTGTCCCGGAGGCGGAGCTATTTTGCCCGAAACCGCTGAGCCACCTTCACTGTCGGCCGAAACCGCTTGCTCAACGATTGGTTTGTTCCCGCTTCCGCTGCCACTGTTTCCGTTTCCAACTGTACTCATGAATGCTCCTTGGCTTCTAACTTGGCGATTGCTGCTTCCCAGTCTTCCAGGTTTCCAAGCTGAACGGCTTTATCGATGCCCAAATTCTCAAGCAGCATCGCTAAAACAGTGAGTCTCTGGCGTTCGTTGACAAAGATTCCGCCGACATACTCTATCTTCTCGGGTGCCTGGTAAATTCGCTTGTGAACTCGTCACCCTTCCACTCGCGACCTTCCCGCTCAATTTTCCATTCAGCGGGATCAAAGTCTTCGACGTTCAATATGTTCGCTGCCATGGTCTTTTGCGGACGCGAAAGGCGCAATCTTAGTGTAGTGTTTCGAATTTTACTTACAGTCTTTTTAGTGCTGAAAAATCGCGAACTCAAGGCGCTCCCAGTTTACAAATACTCTTCAACCTTCCTTACAATCTCACGAATCTGGAACGGACGTCCTTTCACCTTTGAGAATGCAACCGCGTCGACCAGATACTTCGCGCGGATCATGGTCGCGAGCTGTCCCAGGTTCATCTCCGGTATGATCACCGTATCAAACCCCGCCAGCACCTCGCCCAGGTTTCTGGGGAAGGGGTTAAGATAACGAAGATGCGCGGACGAGACGCTCTTGCCTTCGCTCTGCAACTTCTCCACTGCCGTACTGATAGAACCATAGGTGGAGCCCCAGCCGAGAACCAGCACCTTGCCCTTTTTTTCACCGAAGACTTCTACGAGCGGAACGTCGTTGGCTGCCCGATCGATCTTCTCCTGTCGCAGTTTGACCATTAGTTGATGGTTTTCCGGATCGTAGTTTACGTTCCCCGTAATGTGTTGCTTCTCAATGCCCCCGATGCGATGTTCGAGGCCTGGAGTTCCGGGAATAGCGTAAGGCCGAGCTAAGGTTTCCGGGTCGCGGGCGTAGGGCATAAAACTAGCAGGGTCATTCGCAAAAGTGACTTCGATCTTAGGTAAATCCGCAATTTCAGGAATGGCCCACGGCTCAGCCCCGTTTGCAAGGTAACCGTCTGACAGATAGAACACCGGGCTCATGTACTTGAATGCCAGACGAACCGCTTCAATCGCCATGTGGAAGCAGTCGGCCGGAGTTGCAGGAGCCACCACGATCGCCGGACACTCGCCGTTTCGTCCCCACACGGCTTGAAACAAATCGGCTTGTTCAGTCTTCGTCGGCAGTCCTGTAGAAGGACCACCGCGTTGCACGTTAACGATTACCAGAGGCAGTTCGGTCATCACTGCCAGACCGATTGCTTCCTGCTTCAGGGCCACCCCGGGTCCTGAAGTTCCCGTCAGCCCGATTTGACCCACAAAGCTGGCTCCGATCGCCGAACACACGGCAGCAATTTCGTCCTCCGCCTGAAACGTCTTAACTCCAAAACTTTTGTGCCGCGCTAACTCATGCAAAATGTCGGACGCCGGGGTGATCGGATAGGAG
>JBGTLE010000264.1:0-9530 GCA_041744295.1 Pyrinomonadaceae bacterium
TCATGCAATACGACGATCTTAGAGGTTTATTCCCGGACATTGTGGGGTCTCCAGATGAGCGGGAGAGTTCTTTCAGCTACGAAACCACCTACTTTGAGATGCCCACTTTACGCAGTGTCTTGTTCGGCATGAAGGATCAAGGGGAGATGCTCACGTTTGGAGAAAAGGTTCTTGAGCGGGTTCTTGACCAGTTGTTTCGGCGCTTATACGTAAAAAAGGTGGCTAGGCCAGAGGATCAATTCGTAAATGTTTGGGTTAGAGACAAGTATGCTCGGCGGCTTAAAGAAACGAAAGCACTTCTTGCCGAGTTACGTAAGAATGCAGAAACCGTGGATACCATTTTGGCGGAGTTACGTAGTTATGAAAAACTAGAAGCTTTTCTTCCCTTTTCTCCTCGCCAAGTACAAATGGCCGACCTCCAACAGGTTGACTGGTTGCTAAGTGCGCAAAGTGTCAGGCTAGACTTGTCACCTACCGTTTGGAGAGAGCCTGCTCAGATCCTGACGGAGTTAGCGGCGCAACCGGAGTTTTTGGATAAAGTTACACCACCAAGAGTCTCTTGGATTCATGGAGACCTCCATCTCGGTAATATCCTGGTTGATTACCCTCACCCCGAGATTATCCATGTGAAGTTAATTGATCCAGGAGGGTATTTACAGGGTCACGATCCTGCTTATGACATAGGCAAGCTGCTGCATTCATTTCATGGCGAATACGATTTCATTCATGAGGGCTACCTCACCATCAAATGCCTCGCCCCCGAACCCAATGGAACGAGTCTAATCTCAGGCGGTTTTGACTTTATCGAATGGAACACTGTGCCACTAAAGGAGGGTGGCTCTGGCGACATATCGGAAACTCTCAAGAAACAAGTGAGTGGCGGACATCGTTATGTGTTTGCTCAACTGGCACAGAAAGTCGAAGAGTTGATTAATGATAAGGCGTATTTTTCCGACGACCCGCATTGGAGATTGAGAGCGCATTTTTACGAGGCGATGCACTTTTGCACAATGGCAAAATTCCACCTAAAGGAAGATCCAAAGCGCACTGCTACTATCATCCTCCGCGGCATTCAGCTAATAAACGAATTCTATAGTGATTATAAGAACGGCCTATTCGATAAGAATTAAGAGCCTGCTAGAATGCCAAAAAAGCTTCAGAAAGTTCCCTCTGGTTCTTCCTGTCACAACGCTAAGTGTCTCGTGAAACCCTAGATATGCTGAAGATCAGATTGACGACGGTTTCGAACCGTCCTAGGACCAAATAGCAAATGTCCGTTGCGCCCGTAACTCAACAAGCGAAGATATCAAAATCACGCCAAGTTCTAAACTCTTGGGTGCGTGAAGTTATCCAATGGCACTTCGATCCCGTCACCGGTTGCACATTCTGGTTGGACTATGCGACCAAACTCGGCTGGGATCCTCGCAAGGAGATTGAGACATATGATGATCTATCGCGCTTCGGTCCGTTCCAGGACGAATGGCTGCGAGGAGGTCCCGTACGTAGATGGGTACCAAAGGGTTATCTGGGACGACCGATTTACACTTTCGAGACTGGTGGAAGCACCGGCATTCCAAAGTCTCGCGTAAACATCGAGGATTTTCGGCTCGACTATGAAGCCTTTAGCGAGACCTTACCTGACGAGTTTTTTCCGAAAGGTGCTGACTGGCTCTCACTTGGGCCCACTGGCCCTCGTCGCCTCCGGGTATCCATCGAGTATCTTGCACAGTTTCGCGGTGGCATCTGTTTCATGATCGATCTCGACCCACGTTGGGTGATCAAGCTCCTCAAGATGGGCCAGCCTAAAATGGCTGAGCAATATAAACAGCACGTTATCGATCAGGGACTAACGCTTTTGCGCGCTCATGACAACATCAAGTGTTTGTTTACAACTCCGAAACTCTTGGAGGCGCTTTGTGAAAGAGTATCGCTGAAAAAGATGGGTGTTACAGGGGTCTTTTGTGGCGGCACCGAGATGACGCCGCAATTCCATCGTTTTGCCATCGAGGAGTTGCTCGAAGGAGCTTATTTCGCCTCAACCTATGGCAACACGCTGATGGGCCTGGCAGTTCACAAGCCGCGCGATCCGAAAGACAACTTTGCGGTGATTTACTATCCGCCGCAGCCGCGCGCCGCAATCGAAGTAGTCGATCCGGATAACCCGGAACGTGTGGTGGAGTATGGCGCGACTGGACGCGTGCGACTGACGACCTTAACGAAAGAGTTTTTCATGCCGCGATTCCTTGAGCGTGATGCGGCTGAGCGCGAACCACCATGCGACGAGTATCCCTGGGACGGTGTGCGCAACGTAAGACCGTTCGCTGGTTTGCAGGGAACTGTTGTAGAAGGCGTTTATTAAGCAAACAGCAAACAGCAGACAGCAAACAGCCAGAGGCAGGTGGAAATATAGTTGCCGGTTCATTAGGCTGGTCTTCTAGCGAGGTGCGATCGCCCGGTGCAGTAGCCCGCCTGTCAAGGAGGTCTCACTTGCAACCGAAAGATCATTCTCAGATCAGTGAAATCCGCGTTTATCCGCGGCTAAGACTTACTCAATCATGATCAAGGTTCCAATCCTACGCCACGGTGAGCCATACACGAGTCTCGACATTACTCGTATCCCGCATCACCAAACACGCGAGCTGTTCGTCGAAGTAAGTCAGGCCAATCCCGGTCTAATCCGTCGTGACTTGCGCGAGCAAACGAAAACGCGCGAGCAACTCGCCAAATACTCAACCACGGATCTGGTTGCCATCTGCAAGCGTGCGGCCGACCACTTCATGAATGACAATCTGGCTCTGGGCGACGATGACCAGACTGCTGAGGACTACGTGCGGCAAGTTTCGGCCACGACAGGGCTGCCACACGTGATGGTCCGCCGCAACATGTCGAAGATTCGCAGCATGCTTGCGGAGATGGAGAACGTTCTGAACGGTCTCACCCGGAAGGTCGACTGGGAAGTGTTGGACCGAGGGTTTGGCGAAGTGGAAGGACATGCCGTTAGCTTTTTTCCCTGTGGGAATTCGCTCGGCGTGGTCTTGCCAAACAACTCGCCCGGCGTGCACTCGCTTTGGATACCGTCTTTCGCGTTAAAGATTCCACTCGTGCTCAAGCCGGGAAGTGCGGAACCGTGGACGCCCTACCGAATTGTGCAGGCACTGATCAAAGCAGGCGCGCCGCGCGAGGTGTTCAGCTTCTATCCAACCGATCATGGCGGCGCGAGCGAGATTCTGCGGAACTGCCGACGAGGGATGATGTTCGGCGACGTTGCGTCAGTCGGCGCGTGGGACAACGATGCGCGTGTGGAAATCCACGGCCCAGGCTATAGCAAAGTCATCATCGGGGCCGACTGTCTCGCCGAATGGGAAAGATACCTCGACGTAATTACAGCTTCGATTGTTGAGAATGGTGGTCGCTCTTGTGTTAACGCTTCGTCAGTCTGGACGCCCGGCCGCGGGGCCGAGATTAGTGAAGCACTCGCCGAGCGTCTGGCGAAGATTGAACCACGCGCCGCAGACGACGAGGCTGCGCAACTGGCGCCATTTGCCGACGCAAACGTCGCGAAACGCATCTCGCAGCTCATCGATCAGGGATTGTCGGAAGCAGGTGCGAGGGATGTGACTCTCGCTCATCGCGAATCCGAGAGACTCCTTGAATGGAATGGCTCAACTTATCTTTTGCCGACGATTATTCACTGCGAAGCGCCCGACCACACGCTGGCCAATAAAGAGTTTCTGTTCCCGTTTGCGAGCGTGCTGGAAGTTCCCCAGGAAGAACTCATCCAGCGACTAGGACCAAGTTTGGTTGTGACAGCAATCACCCGGGATCCCGAACTGATTCACCGGCTGGTTTCGTCGCCGCATGTTGATCGGTTGAATGTTGGTCCGTTACCAACCAACCAGGTAAGTTGGGACCAACCTCACGAGGGCAATCTTTTCGATCACTTATACTCTCGACGTGCTTTCCAGCGCGCGGTTTCTTTCTGAAATGTTCTTGTGAGGATCCTTTACCTAACAGGCGGCGCCGGCAACATGTATTGCGGAAGTTGTCTGCGCGATAACGCTCTGGCGACTGAGCTGATGGCACGCGGCCACGATGTAACTCTCCTGCCGGTCTACACACCCACGCTCACTGACGAAGCAAATGTGAGTCAGGAACGAGTCTTCTTCGGCGGCATCAGTGTTTACCTCGAACAGTATGTTCCGTTCTTTCGCGGATCACCCCGCTGGCTCGATCGCTTGTGGGACTCGAACGCGATGTTGAGACTCGCGACTCGCCGTTCGATTTCCACGAGTCCGAAGATGCTTGGCGAGATGACCGTGTCGATGTTGAAAGGAGAGGACGGATTTCAACGAAAAGAGATCTTTAAGTTCATCGATTGGCTGCGGCAGGAGTCATTACCGGACATCGTCAGCCTGCCCTACTCGTTGCTCATCGGATTAGCGAAACCAATCAAAGAGTTGCTGGGCCGCCCGATTTTCTGCACGTTGCAGGGAGAGGATCTCTTTCTCGAGGGACTACAGGAGCCATACAAAACCCAGTCGCTGAATCTGATCAAGGCAAATATCCAGCACGTCGATGCGTTCATTTCCGTGAGTGAATACTACGCCGAGTTCATGCCTCGATATCTTGGGATTCCCCAGGAGAAGATTCAGGTGGTGCCGTTGGGCATCAACATGCAAGGATTTGAAAAACGCGGGCCGCGGCGCTCCGGACCGTTCACGATCGGATTCTTCGCACGTGTGGCGCCTGAAAAAGGTCTGGATGTCCTGGCTAAGGCATATCGACTGCTGCGAGAAAACGATCGCATTCCGAATGCCCGGCTGGAAGTTGCCGGCTACATCGCCGCGGAGCACCAGACCTATTTGACCCGGATAGAGAAGGAGATGAAAACCGCCGGGTTGGGTAACGAGTTCCACTATCGCGGCGTTCTCGATCGCGAACAGAAGATTCAATTTCTCAAGACGCTTGACGTGCTGTCCGTCCCGGCAACGTATGACGAGCCGAAGGGGATCTTTCTGTTGGAAGCGATGGCTTGCGGGATTCCGGTGGTGCAGCCGAGACGCGGCGGCTTCACTGAGATTGTTGAAAGCACAGGTGGAGGTTTGCTTGTCGAGCCTGACAACCCGGAAAAGCTGGCCGACGGAATCATGCGAATCTATGAGGACGAAGAGTTCGGATCGAAACTTGGCGAGCAAGGTTTTCAGAAAGTACGCAAACACTACGACGTTTCGGGCATGGCTGATCGCGCGCTCGAAGTTTATCAGGGGCAAGTGAGGTCGGATAGTGACAGGGAAGTGATGGGGACTGCGGAGGTAAACCGCCCTTCCTGACCTTTGAGATTGTTGTACTTGAGTCATACTCGTTTGGGTGTCTCTAAAGTGAGGAAGGGCGGTTTACCCCCGCTCGCTCCTTAAAGCTCTAATAATTTTGGGAGGTTTGTTCTTGCTGAAGGTCGAGAATGTCTCAAAGGAGTATCCGACTCCCAAGGGACCACTCAGAATAGTCTCTGACGTTTCGCTGACGCTCAGTCGTGGCGATGCTCTATCGATCATGGGCCCCTCAGGCAGCGGAAAAAGTACTCTGCTTTACATGATGGGAGCGCTTGAGCCACCGAGCTCGGGAACTGTCACGCTCGACGGTCAGAATCCATTCCAACTGAAAGAGAAAGAGCTTGCCGCTTTTCGCAACCAGGAGATTGGCTTCATCTTTCAGGATCATTGTCTTTTGCCACAGTGCTCGGTGATAGAAAATGTTTTGACTCCGACCATGGTTGCTACTCGCAATGGTCATGAGAGTGAGCGAGCACAGGCATTATTAGCCGAAGTTGGTTTAAGCGATCGACTTGATCACCGGCCTGCAGCACTGTCAGGCGGTGAGAAACAACGAGTAGCCCTGGCTCGGGCACTAATCAAGAAACCGCAACTTCTCTTGTGCGATGAGCCAACCGGCAATCTCGATCACAAAGCAGCCGACGTTGTTGCTTCGCTACTTTTCGAGCTGCATCGTCAGCAGGAAACAATCCTCGTTGTGGTTACCCACAACGCCGAACTGGCTTCCCGATTTCCCCTCCGCTACGAGTTGATTGATCAGCAACTGCGACTCCTCTAGATGCAAACCGCGCAATTACTCCAGCGCAATTTGTCCTATTACTGGCGCACTAACCTCGCTGTGATTATTGGCGTGGCAATCGCCGTTGCGGTGCTTGCGGGTGCGTTGCTCGTGGGCGATTCCGTGCGTGGCAGTTTGCGCGATCTCGTGTTGCAGCGATTGGGAATGGCCGATCAGGTAATAACCTCGAGCGGTTTTTTTCGCGAGCAACTGGCCCAGGATATTCGGAACAACAGTCGCTTCGCCGCGGACGGTTTTGTGAGTGCCGCCCCGTTGATGTCTTTGCAGGGTACGGTCACACATGAAGGAAATCGGCGAGTCGGTTCTGATGTGCTCGTCTATGGCGTTGACGAGAGGTTTTGGGCTTTTCACGAACGAGAGAATCGAGCGCCGGTGGACCGCGAAATTCTGATCAGCGAAGGCTTGGCGCGTGAATTGGAGTGCAGCGCCGGAGACAACCTGCTCCTGCACGTTCAAAAGCCGACCGATATTCCCGCCGATTCGTTGCACAGTAAGAAAGACGACCTTGCTCGCACGTTACGGTTAACTGCGCGAGAGACACTTTTGGCCGCTGGCCTCGGTGAGTTCTCGATTGAACCACAACAGGGACTGGCGCGTGCGGTGTTTGTGCCTTTGAAATTGCTACAAAAGGAGTTGGAGCAGGAAGCGAAAGCGAACCTGATCCTGATTAATGAAGCGAAAGGCGAGCAGACAAGTGCGGCTGAATCGCTCGGAAGAATTCTTAAAGAGACCGGCTTGCTCGCAGACTATGGAATCACTTTACGTGAACTAAGCGAGCAGCAAAGCGTTTCCGTCGAACACGAGAGCAAGGTCATCGCTAGTGGTTTGGAGGAAATTGCCACAAACACCGGAGTGCGAATGTCGCTACGCGTCCGGCCGGTGCTGTCTTATCTCGCGAACGGGATCAACGGCAACGAACGCTCAGTGCCTTATTCGTTAGTTACGGCCTTGGATGATTCCACGTTTGGAGAGTTGGCGCTGGGCAGTAGCCCAACCGTCAGGGCGGGTTTAGAGCCCGTGCAAGCCCTCCCTGACGGTCGAGCTGCTGCACCGGAGACGAATTCCACACCGCCCATCATTCTTAACGAGTGGGCAGCACGCGATCTGGGTGTGAGCCCCGGTCAAAGCATCGCGCTTGAATATTACTATTGGACAGAAGACGGACGACTTGAAACCAGGAGCGCGAAGTTCCGACTTACAAGTGTGGTTCCAATCTCGGGCATCGCAGCGGATCGGAATCTAGTGCCTGATTATCCCGGTATCACTGGATCCGAAAACCTGGCTGATTGGGATCCGCCGTTTCCCGTCGACCTGGATCGAATTCGCAAACAGGATGAGGATTACTGGGACCAGTATCGAACCACACCGAAAGCCTTTATCTCGCTGACCACGGGCCGGCAGCTTTGGTCCTCGCGTTTCGGTAGTTTGACGTCACTTCGCCTGACACCTGCTTCGGGAATGCCGGTCAGCCAGGCAAGGGACACCTATCGGCAGCAATTGAAGGCAGCGATCGAGCCGGCAAACATGGGCCTGGTCGTTATCCCGGTACGCCAGCACGGCTTGGCCGCTTCGCGCGGGGCGACAAACTTTGGCGAGTACTTCCTCTACTTCAGTTTCTTCCTGGTTGTCTCCGCTCTTCTCCTTACCGCGCTGTTCTTTAAGTTGGGTGTCGAACAACGTCTGCGCGAGATTGGGCTGCTGCAGGCGATGGGATTCCCCGCGTCGCAGGTTCGTAATCTGTTTCTGATGGAGGGAGTCGTTCTCTGCGTTACTGGGAGTCTTCTCGGACTTGGCGGGGCGATCGCTTACGGCCAGTTGATGATGTACGGTCTGCGGACCTGGTGGGTTGATGCCGTGGGCACCACGATGCTCAAGCTGCACATCGCCCCGGTAACCTTGATCATTGGCGCCGCAGGAGGAATGTTGGCGGCGCTAGTTTGTATTGTCTGGACGTTGAGACGCCTGCGAAGCACGTCAACGCGAAGTCTGCTGATGGGAAGCATGGAAAGAGACGCGGAGACGGGGAGAACGGGTGACGCGGAGACGCGGGGACGCGGAAAGGCTCGGGGGCGGCTATTCACGTCATTGAGGATTGCGGTGGGCGTTACTGTGCTTGGATTTGGATTGTTGCTCGCAGCAGCTTTTCAACTAATCGGACAAGTGGGCGGTTTTTTTGGAGGCGGAACACTATTGCTCATTGCCGCGCTCTTTTATCAGTCAGCCTGGCTCGGAAGTAATCGCGGAAAAACCATTCGCGGCACCGGATGGTCGCCAATTCTGCGTCTCGGATTTAGGAACGCAACGCACCGTCCCGGTAGAAGCGTCTTATGCATTGCGCTGATCGCTTCTGCCGCTTTCATAATTGTGTCGGTCGACGCATTTCGGCGCAGCAACGCGGCGACCGTGCTCGATCGCAAATCAGGAAATGGCGGTTTTCCTTTGCTTGCCGAATCGCTCGTGCCGTTGGTGCATGATCCGAATTCAGCAGAGGGCAGGGAAGCGATAAACCTTTCAGCGCCGGATCAGAACTCGCCGCTGGCAAAAATGAAGATGGAGAGATTCCGGCTCAAGCCCGGAGACGACGCAAGTTGTTTGAATCTTTATCAACCGCGCAACCCGAGGATTCTCGCGCCCAGGAATGAGTTCATTGAGAGCAATCGTTTCGCGTTTGCCGGATCTTTGGCCCAGAGCGAGGAAGAGAGAGTCAACCCGTGGCGCTTGTTACAGCGCAAGTTTCCCGATGGCGCGATTCCGGTTATTGCCGATGCGAACTCGATGAATTACGTTCTGCATTTGAACCTTGGTGAAGACTTCATTCTGAATCACCCGTCCGGCCAGGTGCGATTGCGCATGGTGGGCTCGCTCGCGGACAGTGTTTTGCAAAGCGAGATCTTGATGTCTGAACAAAACTTTCTCAGCCTTTTTCCAGCGCAGGAAGGGTATCGCTTCTTTTTGATCGACACGGCGACACCGGGCGAGCTGGCGACAGTGCTCGAAGATCGGCTATCGGACTTTGGTTTTGACGTTGTCTCGACCGCGGAGCGGCTGGCAACTTTTCATCGAGTAGAAAACACTTACTTGACGACTTTTCAGATGCTCGGTGGGTTGGGACTTCTGCTCGGCACGTTGGGACTGGCTGCTGTACTGTTGCGGAATGTTCTGGAACGGCGACGAGAGCTGGCGCTCTTGCGGGCGGTTGGTTACAACTCTTCACATTTCGCGTTGATGGTGATTGCCGAGAATGCTTTGTTGCTCGGCTGCGGGCTCGTGACGGGAACTACCTGCGCGTTGCTGGCAATTGCGCCTGTATTTTTTGAGCGAGGCGGTCGACTGCCAAACGTTTCGCTGGGCTTGTTGCTGCTTGGGGTATTAGTATCAGGACTCATCGCATCGTTGTTTGC
>JBGTLE010000265.1:0-3356 GCA_041744295.1 Pyrinomonadaceae bacterium
CCCTCGCCCAGGTCGTCCCGAGTATTAGGGACATCCCAAGTACAGCCTTCCACATACTGTTTTCAAGTGGACTCAGTCTATGCCGCGCTAATGCCAGTGTCAAGACTCACCTTGACCGAATTTGAAGCATACGCAGCAGGCGTAGCTGCCCAAACGCTGTTCATTTCCACAGCTGCTTTCATTGCCGAATTGCAATATCTCCTACTGTTTGCATTGCGCCTACAATGATTTCGCGAACATAATCTTCAGCAACGAAAACTCAGTCACAATCATCGATCAACCTTCCGAAATAATGCAGCTATCATTAACCACCCCGAGCACTTTCAATTTTAAAAGAACCGTGATTAGCCATGGCTGGTGCCAACTGCTTCCATTTTCGTGCGATCGTCAGCGTTGGGAATTAACGCGAACTTTGGAAGTACCGCAAGGCGCGCCCGTCACAGTCAAGATTACAACTGCAAAGCGACAGGTCCTGATCGAAACATCGCGGCGGATTAGTAAAGCCGTCAGTCAACGCGTGCTTCGCGACGTGCGACACATGCTTCGGCTGGACGATGACATGAAATCGTTTTATCAGGCGGTCAGCAGCGTCCCGGATTTTGAATGGATTGCCTCTACGGGTGCGGGTCGGATGTTGCGCTCGCCCACCGTTTTCGAGGATCTCGTAAAGATGATCTGTACGACGAATTGTTCCTGGGCGTTGACTGAGAAGATGGTCACGGGTCTGGTGCAGAATCTGGGACGCGAAGCTAACGACGGGCGCAGGGCGTTCCCGAGTCCGGAAGCAATGTCGTTGATGCCTTTGAAGTTTTATGTAAACGAAGTGCGCGCCGGTTATCGTGCCGACTATCTGAAAAAGCTCGCGGACCGAGTCGCTGGGGGCGAGTTAGATCCGGAAGCTTGGCTCACGAGTCCGCTTTCAACTCCTGAGTTGATCAAAGACATGCGCGGAGTGAAAGGCGTCGGGCCTTATGCTGCAGAAAATCTACTCAAGTTGATCGGGCGTTACGATGGGCTCGCGCTGGATTCCTGGACCCGAGCAAAGTTTTACCAAATACGAAACAATGGGAAAAAATCCAACGACAAGAAAATTGCGCGTTATTATTCAGGCTTCAACGAATTCCGCGGCCTCGCATTGTGGTGTGACATGACTCGTGATTGGCTGGATGCAGATGGTCACGCACGAGAATAAAAAGAAACGTTTTCTCGAATAGTTGTCCGAAGATCCTTTTGAACCTTTTCATTAACCGCACTCAGGTAGCCTCATTCGCCCCGCACTAAAAACTCCCACCACGAAATCCAGAATGAAAAGCGCGGTGCTTCACTTGCTGCGGAGCTAAGCGAGCGCGATCAATCGTCTCCGAACTTTCGTTGGACCATCTAATTTTTCGTGCAGAAGTTTTTCGTCACAAGGGATCAGTGAGAGGTGTTAACAATCATAAGAGCAACACGTCTTATCGAGTGGAAGAGACTTGATCGAAGAATTAAGGAACTTCAAAACGTAATGCTCGTTTGATAGGGAGTGAAAGTGTTCTCATTGATGAGCACTCACTTAATGGCGGCACCAAAAATTTCCCAAGGAGTAATGATATGAAATCGCGAGTGAACCGAATCGCAGCAGTGCTTTTGATCACACTCATGACAGGCGTCATGGCGTTTGCCAATAGCAAGAAAGAAACAGTTACCTTAATTCAGGACATCAACGTGAATGGCACGCTGGTTAAGAAGGGCACCTATGCAGTGTCATTCGACGAGGCGACCTCGGAACTTTCAATTCTTAAGAACGGTAAAGAGATTGCCAAGGCGCCGGCCCGCGTTGAAAAGCGCGACAACAAAGCGCGTAGATTTGAACTCCGTTTGAGGGGCAACGCCGACAAGACCGAGTTGACCGCCGTTGCATTCAAGGGCAGCGAAGAGAACATCGTGCTCACGCAGAGTGCGGCCCAGCGCAGCCAGAACTAGCAAGACCAGCCGAGACCCGATCCCCTAATGCGTCCCAAAGCCGAACTTGGCTTTGGGACGCATTCTCTTTGTGGCGGCACCATTCGCAGCAAATGACGCCCTGATCACGGTTGGTTCATTCCACTTCGTATTGCAGCTATACTCCTGTTCAAACGGAGGCAGCATGCGATTCAGACAATTCGGGCGAACAGGCTGGCAGGTCAGCGAGATCGGCTACGGCATGTGGGGCATGGGTAGCTGGTCTAACTCTGACGATCAGGAGTCTCTTCAGTCCCTGAGCACGGCAGTAGATCTTGGCTGCAACTTTTTTGATACGGCATATGCCTATGGCGATGGCCATAGTGAAAAGCTCCTGGGCCAGGTCGTTCGGTCTCACTCAGGAAAGCACATCTATACGGCCACCAAGATTCCACCCATGAACAAGGAATGGCCGGCGAGTCCGGGTTCTGCCCTAAGAGATGTCTATCCTCCAGACCACGTTGAAGAATTTGTCCATCGCAGTCTGGAGAATTCGCACCTCGAGAGTTTTGACTTAATGCAGTTTCACACCTGGGATGACGAATGGTTGCGTGACGATCGTTGGTTCTACAAGCTGGATGATCTGCGGAGCCAAAAACTCATCAACGCGATTGGCATCAGCCTTAATCGTTGGGAACCATGGAATGGAGTGCGCGCGGTGCGGACCGGGCAGATCGATGCGGTTCAGGTCATCTACAACATTTTCGATCAGAATCCGGAAGACGATCTGTTCCCAGCCTGCGAGGAAATGAAGGTGGCAGTTATCGCGCGGGTGCCGTTTGACGAAGGGACACTCACCGGCACACTCACGAAATCCAGTCGTTGGCCGGAAGGTGACTGGCGGAATATTTACTTTGTCGCCGAGAATTTAATTCCGAGCGTAGAGCGCGCAGATAAGTTGAAAGAAGTTCGCGATCGCTGGAACCGGGAACACAAGGGTGAGGGTGAAATCTCGCTGCCTGAGCTGGCGCTGCGTTTCATTCTCAGCAATCCCACTGTCAGCACGATCATTCCCGGCATGCGCAAGCTCTCTCATGTGAAGACGAACATTGCCGCGAGTGATGCCGGCCCTCTGCCAGACGAACTGTTAGAAGAGCTTAAGCAGCATCGTTGGGTGCGTAAGCCAACGCCCTGGTCCCAGTGAAGTGCTACCGATAACCCCCCGCTGACTACGCAGGTCGTGCAGATTCGCATTAAGAAACTGTGAGAGTGATGAGAGCGCGGCCAGTGGATCGACCTCAAGGATGCCCTTCCTCAAAATCAACGACCTGCAACTTGAATTCGAATGGCATGGGCCGAGACCTGAGGAAGCGCCAACGCTGGTGTTTCTCCATGAAGGTCTCGGATCAGTTGCTCTGTGGCGAGGTTTCCCTGAG
>JBGTLE010000266.1:0-9680 GCA_041744295.1 Pyrinomonadaceae bacterium
AACCCTGCTAACCCCCAAAGGAGATTACCGATGCTACGAACCGCTCTGACCCTGCTCGCCTGTTGTGGGTTCTTTTTATTCGCCCAGGAAGTGAAAGGCCAGCCTGCTTTGGAAAAAGAGATCGTGAGCGAGATCAACAAAGTGCGACGCGATCCGGTTGCGTACGCGAATTGGATGGAGAAGAACATTGCTGCGCTACCGCTCGGATCCATGGTGGTCAAACCCGCTACCGTGCGCGAAGCGATCGCGGTCCTGAAAAAGACCTCGCCTTTGCCCGAGTTGACCTATGCGTCCGGGATGTATCAGGCGGCGGCGGACCACGTTAAGGACCAATTGGCGAAGGGTGTTCCTTTCAGTCACATGGGAACCGATGGCACCAATCCACTGGTCCGCATGAAGCGTTACGGTGTGTTCAAGTCTCCGGGCTACGAAAACGGAAGCGTGATGAGGGCGAGTACGGCGGAATCTGTCGTGCTGCAGTGGGTGGTCGATGAGTTGAGTTTAGAGCGACTGCACCGCGAGGCTGTGCTGAATCCAAAGGTCCTTTTCGTGGCGGCGGCTTGTGGAGTTTACAAGGCAAGTGGGAAAGTTGTTGGGGAAACTCTTTGCGTCGCGTGTTTCGCTGGAGGGTACCAGAACAATCCGAAGACAGTCCGAACCAGGTAGCTCGCCTGGGAACAAGAAGGCCAACACCGTTCGTAGTCTGAAGGATTATATGATAGCGACCGGTTAAGCCAGGGCAGGAAACCCCGAGTTAGAATTCGCCAACGCCTTTGGCGTTCAGACTTCCCACTAATTGATCGGACGATACGACGCCAGTACCTTCATATAATTTGCGCGTTCGAAAGCCGCCGGTTCCGGGCAGTGCTGTTGACTCAGGCTGCCGGTCATCTGGGCCACAGACTCGTATTCATGCTCTTCCATCCAGCGTCGCACCTCTTCCAGGATGACATTGATTCTGCCGATTCCATTCTGTAGCAGTTCGGACGCCATCATTGTGACCTTAGCTCCCGCCATCAATGCTTTCAACACGTCCGCCGAGGTGTGAATCCCGGTCGTGATTGCCAGATCGGCGAGCAGGCGCCCGTAGAGGATTGCCACCCAACGCAATGGCAATCTCAATTCGCTCGAGTTACTCAGAACCAGCCGTGGCACTACCTCGAGAGTTTCCAGATCGATATCAGGTTGATAGAAGCGATTGAATAGCACCAGCGCGTCCGCACCCTCGTCCACCAGACGCTTCGCCATGTTTGCGGTCGAACTGAAGTAGGGACTGAGTTTTACCGCCACTGGTATCGCGACCGTGCTCTTAACCTCCCGCAAGATATCAAGGTAATTATCCTCAACTTCACTTCCCAGTTGATCGCCGTCGGTGGGGATGTAGTAAACGTTCAATTCGATTGCATCGGCGCCGGCCTCTGCGATGAGGGCGGCGTAATCGGTCCAACCACCGGGAGAGATGCCGTTGAGGCTGCCGATGATGGGAATGTCGACCGCACCCTTGGCACGGCTGATGAGGTTCATATATTCATCGGGCCAGACATCGTAGCTTCGTAATTCGGGAAGGTAGCTGAGCGCTTCCGCATAGCTGTCGGTGCCAGAGTTCAGAAAGTAATCCACGTAGAAACTGTCGAACGTAATCTGCTCTTCGAAGAGTGAATACATCACTACGGCTGCGGCGCCGGCGTCTTCGAGTCGACGAATGCTGTCAAGATTTTGCGACAGCGGTGAAGATGAAGCGACAATAGGGTTCTTCAGCACCATGCCGAGATAGTTGGTTGTTAAGGTCATACAATGCTCCTGTGCAAGGCAGAATGCGTTCGCCGCGGATTTGCGCGGATGATACGGATCTGCACACCTTTAGAAAAAAGTTTGCCTTTGCTCTTTCATCGCCGTGTCATGCTCGTTAATCCGCTGCCATTCCTTCGTAGTCATTCAACGTGGCCGGCTGCGAGTTGCTTGTATTCCCGCCAACGTCGCTGGACCAGCTGTTCGGCCTCACCCAACAAATTCTTCGCGACCTCCGGATCGCTCTGCTGCAACATGCGGTATCGACCTTCGGTGTAGATGTAATCCCTTAACGGAATCTTCGGGTCACTAGAATCGAGTTGAAACGGGTTCTTGTTCTGCAGAGCAAGCTTTGGAACATACCGATAAAGGGGCCAATGACCGGATTCGACCGCGAGCTTTTGCTGGTGCATTCCTTTGGCCATGTCGATGCCATGCGCTATGCACTGGCTATAAGCGATGATTAGCGATGGCCCGTCATGCGCCTCGGCTTCCAAAAACGCTTTTACCGTATGAGTGTCGTTGGCGCCCATCGCCACCTGGGCGACGTAAACATTCCCGTAACGAATCGCCCCCATCCCCAGATCCTTTTTGCCCGTTAGTTTGCCGCCCGCGGCGAACTTGGCGACTGCTCCGAGCGGCGTCGATTTCGAGGCCTGTCCGCCGGTGTTGGAATAGACTTCCGTATCCAGCACTAGAATGTTCACGTTTTGTCCACTGGCCAACACGTGGTCGAGACCGCCGTAACCGATGTCATAGGCCCACCCGTCGCCGCCAACAATCCAAACGCTCTTCTTCACCAACGCATCCGCCACACTCAAAAGGTCGCGGGATTCATTTGACGACTCACCCGCGAGTTTTGCTTTCAAGGCCGCTACCAGCTCTCGTTGAATGCTGATCGCGGCGTCCGAGGACTGGTCCGCCGTTAACAGGCTGGTCGCCAGTGCGTCGCCGATTTCCGCGCGCAAACGGTTTACCAGGTCTTTGGCGTACGCACCCTGATGATCCAGAGCCATCCGCATTCCCAGGCCGAACTCCGCGTTGTCTTCGAAGAGCGAGTTGCTCCAGGCTGGCCCACGGCCCGCACTATTGATCGTGTACGGAGTGGTGGGCAGGTTCCCGCCATAAATACTCGAGCACCCAGTCGCATTCGCAATCACTGCGCGATCGCCGAACAGTTGAGTCAGCAGCTTGATGTAGGGGGTCTCGCCACAGCCTGCACAAGCGCCGGAGAACTCAAACAGCGGTTGCAGCAATTGCACGTTCTTGACGGAGGTAAATTCCAGCGAGTCATTTCGGCTGACTTCGGGCAGTTTCAAGAAGAAGTCCCAATTGACACGCTCGCGTTCGCGCAGCGGCAGTTGTGGCTGCATGTTCAAGGCCTTGCGCGAGACGTTAGTCTTGTCTTTTGCGGGACACACTTCGACACACAGCCGGCAACCGGTGCAGTCCTCAACGGCTACCTGGATCGTGTAGCGTTGGCCGGGAAGCTCGCGCCACTTTGCCGGAATGTGCTTGAAGCCGGCTGGCGCTGTAGCGAGATCACCATCGGTGCATACCTTTGCGCGTATCGTGGCGTGCGGACAGACCAGCATGCATTTACCGCACTCGATGCACAGCTCGGGTTCCCA
The DNA here is from genome assembly GCA_041744295.1 of Pyrinomonadaceae bacterium. Taxonomy (GTDB): domain Bacteria; phylum Acidobacteriota; class Blastocatellia; order Pyrinomonadales; family Pyrinomonadaceae; genus PSRF01. The sequence continues at coordinate 3,420 of JBGTLE010000266.1, forward strand.
AACCGGCACATCCTGCGCGATGTTGCGCTTCTCCCACTGCGACGTTCCCAGGGGATAAGTGCCATCAACAGGGAACGCGCTTACGGGGAGCTGGTCACCACGCCCGGCGATGATCTCAGCAGTAACACGTTGGAAAAAATCCGGTGCGCCATCGGGGACCTTAGCGGCTTGGCAAGTTGCAATCGTGGCTTGCGCGGGTATCGGGATCTCATGAAGATGTGCCAGGGCGGCATCGACGGCTGCGAAGTTTTGCCTCACAACCGGCTCTCCACGTTTGCCGTAAGTCTTTCGAATCGAGTCTTTGATCTTCTCAATAGCTGCGTCCGGGGGCAGAACGCCACTGATCGCAAAGAAGCAGGTTTGCATGATCGTGTTGATGCGATTGCCAAGCTGCTTTTCCTTCGCGACTCCATAAGCATCGATTGAGTAGAGCTTGATCTGCTTCTGAATGATCTGTTCCTGAATCGCTTCCGGCAGTTGGTCCCAAACACCTGCTGGTGGATACGGACTGTTCAGCAGTAACGTGGCGCCGTCTGCCGCCGCCGCCAGCACGTCGTAAGCACTAAGAAAACTGAACTGGTGAACGGCAATGAAGTTGGCCTGCTGAATCAGATACGTGCTGTGGATCGGGCGACTGCCAAAGCGCAGATGTGACACCGTCATTGCGCCGGATTTCTTTGAGTCGTAAACAAAGTATCCTTGCGCGTAGTTTGAAGTCTCTTCACCGATAATCTTTATCGAGTTCTTATTGGCGCTGACTGTGCCATCCGCCCCGAGGCCCCAAAATAGACAGCGCACCTGATCGACAGGTTCGGTGTTGAACGAGGCATCGAAAGGAAGACTCGTATTGGTGACGTCATCATGGATTCCCACCGTGAAGTGGTTCCTGGGCATTGGTTGCATCAACTCGTCAAACACTGCCTTACACATGCCCGGTGTAAACTCTTTTGAAGAGAGACCGTAGCGGCCGCCGATGATGCGGGGCATGTGCATGCCATTCTTTACAACTGCTTCGCTAAGCGCGGTAACAATATCCTGATATAGCGGCTCACCAATGCTGCCCGGCTCTTTGGTCCTATCAAGGACGGCAATGGCTTTGACCGATTCAGGGAGAGCAGCGCTGAAGTGCTCTACCGAGAATGGCCGGAACAATCTGACTTTCAGCAAGCCTACTTTTTCTTCACGGGCACAAAGCGCGGCCACTGTCTCTTCGGCAGCTTCACATCCTGAACCCATCATCACGATCACTCGTTCGGCATCTGGCGCTCCGACGTAATCGAAAAGTTGATACTGCCGTCCGGTTGCCGCGGCAAACCGATCCATTGTTTGTTGCACAATCTGCGGTGTTTCAATGTAGAAGGGATTGGCGCGTTCTCTTGACTGAAAGAACACATCAGGATTCTGCGCGGTTCCACGCATCACGGGATGATCTGGGGACAACGCTCGCGCTCGATGGGCCTGCACGAGTTGGTCGTCGATCAGCTCCCGAATCTGTGCCTCGGAGAGCTTCTCGATCTTCATGACCTCATGCGACGTTCGGAAGCCGTCGAAGATGTGCAGGAAAGGAACGCGCGATCGCAGAGTGCTCGCCTGACAAATCAGGGCAAAGTCCATCGCTTCCTGAACGGAGTTACCAAACAGCATGGCCCAGCCTGTCGTTCGTGCCGTCATCACGTCGCTATGGTCGCCAAAGATCGAAAGGGCATGAGTCGCCACGGAGCGGGCGGCGATGTGGAATACCGTGCTGGTTTGCTCACCCGCGATCTTGAACATGTTGGGGATCATCAAGAGCAAACCCTGGCTGGAAGTAAACGTAGTGGTAAGCGAGCCGGTTTGCAGCGTGCCGTGCACCGCGCCTGCCGCGCCGCCTTCCGATTGCATCTCGCGCACCAGCGGGGTCATGCCCCAGATGTTCTTCTCAGCACCTGCGGACCAGGCGTCAGAGAGCTCTCCCATCGGTGACGAAGGCGTGATCGGGTAGATGGCGATAACTTCGTTAGTTTTATAAGCAACGTAGGCGGCTGCTTCGTTGCCGTCAATGGTTATTTGATTTGCGTTCATTGTTATGAAATCTCACGGGTAATAGGAAAGTACTGAGTACTGAAAAAACCGAACCTGGCTGTGGGAACGAGACACTTGGAACTCAGTACTCAGCACTTTGTTTCGTACTAAGGAAGTGGCCGCAAGTAGTTTGCGACAACTACTTGCGGCCAAAAGGCAAGCCATTTCTCAGTAGCCTGACGCTTTTCTCAAGGACATCCGGCGATCGCGCCAACCGCACGTTCTTCCTCAATCTCTTTGATTCGCGTGCTCAGCCACTCCCGAAGTCGCCGCTCCAATTTTGCTTCGTTGTCCTCCGTCTCCAAACTCTCGATTGTTTCACCTGCATCATTCAAACGAATGTGATGGCAAGGTACTGGTTTGCTTTGGTTTTCTGGGGCAACGAATTCGAGCAGATGACATTCGTTGCATGGATGCGCACGATAGGGATAGCCGTAATTGATGCAGGTCAGGGAGTCCTGGAAGGCGGACGTTGGCCTCCAGGGCGTGCGAACCGAACGCCCGTATCCACCCTTCTCGATGAAGTCGAGCTCTTCTTTGAGAACTTCAAGAATGTCACGATCATCACTAGCCATAGCAGCAACCTCCCAGATCATCCCTGGCCTGATCTCTTCCACCTGCCGCTTGTTTTGCGGCTCACCTGACTGCACTTAGGTGGAGCAATGCATATGCCGTAGACAAAAGTACTGAGTACAGAGTAGTGAGTGCCAAAAATACAGAGTTTCCAATGCGGCAAGCAGTCTGGCACTCAGTACTCAGCACTCAGTACTCAGTTTTTACTGCGAAAACTTCCGCAGGGTTTTGGGAAAAAGTGCTCAGGATTCGACGAGATGTTTGGACGCTTTGCGACAAGAGTCAGATGTGTCGGAAACGAAAAAGGCCCGGGGATCTTGAGGCAAAGCCCTGTTTGAGTGAAGGGGATTGCGGCGCACACACAACAGAATCAGGCGGTAGTCTTAGCTGTTTTTGTATTAACAGTTGCGCCACCCAGTCTTTCTCGAAAGAGTCGAGCCGACGCGTCGAGGAAATCAAACGAAGTTACGATCCCGACCAGACGGCCATCATCCAGCACTGGCAAGCAGCCCACACGATGGCTCCGCATGAGTTCGATAGCTTCTAATGTCGATGTCGTTGACGATACGGTGATCGGGTCCGAAGTCATGATGTCGCGCACTGTTAATGGAGGCTCGTCGGCAGTAATGATCTTGCCAACCAATTTCAGTAAAGACCGATGCGATACCAACCCCACGAGCTTACCCTCTTGGTCTTCAACCGGGACATGCCGAATATGCCTCCAGGACATTACACTGGCGGCAAGATCGACCAGATCGTTGGGACGCACTGTAAACAGATCCGTCGCCATGAACTGTCCGACTGTTTGATAGCTCCGCGTCCATTCATCCGAGTCATGCGGTTCGAGCACGGGCCAAGTGTGACCCGCGTTGCCTTGTTGCTGCTGCTTGAGCATCTCCTTGGCAATCAGGCGCGTACGAATCTCGCGAGGCTTGTCGTTAACAGCTTGAAAAGATTTCATGATCCACTCCGCTCCGGTCTGGCCACTGCTGACCCGTTCCTTAATCACGCCCAGGTAACGATCGCTGTCGGCTGCGGCCACGCCGGCTTGTTTCAGCCCGGTGGCTGCGAGTGGCAGCAGATGTTCGAGAATGAGGGTAGAGGTCGATTGAGTCCTGCCATCGATCCAATTCAACTGCGCGTTCAGTCCATGGCGTGCAGCGAGGAAGAAGTTTCCTTTGGCATCGTCGAATGACATTCGTTTGGTCACGTCGCCATACTCTGCCGGCAGCGCGATCATGAGTCCCGCAAAGAAAGCTGTGTTGGCGATCTCATCCTGAATCGTGGGGCCTGCGGGCAGCACACGATTCTCAATTCGCAGATGAGCAACTCCCTGTGCTACGCCGTAACAAGCGCGGTTCCAGGGCCAGATTGTGCCGTTATGCATTTTGAGCGCAGTCAACTGCGGAATCTCTCCGCGTGCCAGGACTGACAGCGAGTTCTCATCTGGCTCATTGATCATGATTAAGCGAAAGCGGGCGATTTGCTCTTGAAAAAGCTCGAGTACCGACTGCTGAATCCAGCCATCACCAAAGTTTACCCGGGTCGGATGACTGCGTGCTTGCTGACTCGCCGAACGAGCATCGGTTGAATGTTGAAACAGGGCCAGGCGCGTTTCTTGCCAGAGTCTATGACCAAACAAGAGTGGAGAGTTGACGGCTGAGGCGAGTAGCGGAGCGGTGATGAGTTGGGCCACATTGTACTGCGCAGCAAAATCACCGGGATCGACCTGAAGATGAATCTGAAAACTGGTGTTGCACGATTCCATCATGATGTTGTCGTGCACGAGATTGAGCTCGTCGAGACCGCTGATGTGAATGTTGAATGGCCCACCGCGCAACCTGGTTACTGAATCATTTAGTTGCTGGTACCTTGGCGCCGGCGTCAGGTTGTCGAGTGTCAAGTCTGACTTTCGCAGTGTCGGCAGGATTCCCGCCAGTAGGATGTCGGCCCCAAAGTGATGTGCGGCGCCGCGCGCTAGCGACACAACGTCGCTGAGTTCAGTCTCTAATTGTGAAAAGCAATCCGCACCCAGCGTCAGCGGTGTCAGGTTAGCTTCCAGATTGAAGCGCGCGATTTCCGTCGTCAGTCGCGGATCGTTTGCCCGCTTGATCACTTCAACTGAAACAGGAGCAGGCCGCAGATTCTCGTCAACCAGGAACATCTCCTGTTCGGCGCCAATCCTCATGACGCCGCTCTCAACCAGGTTGTTATCCAGCATGAAGTCGAGCGCACGCAGATCGTCGAGTAGCGCTTTCATAAACGCACGTACCTTCAACTCGTCAAGTTCTAGATCTACGTTGTGCTCACCCATCTTTAAGTCCAGAGTCCATAGTCCAAGGTCCAAGAAAACCACCAGCCGCTAACTCAAAAGTACGGTCGGAGTCTCTTCCGGCCCGCGGTTTTGCCAGATGTCGCAGTGAATACAACGCGCGTTACAACGGCCCGTCATCGCCAGTGCGATCGAGGTAGGCCGGCAATGGTCAGCCCAGCGGCCCCCTGCAAGAGTTCGCAGGCGATAGTTTAAGCCTTCGTGGAGTCGTTTGTAAGCGAGTGAAAGAGTCGGCATCTTTAAACGTAAGCGAGAATGAACATTCCTCCCCGTGTGATCTCCTTGCTAAAGACCATTGCCAGAGCAAGCGGTAAGCCATGAAATCCCTTCTTCTATTCTTGATCTTCATGCCCCTTCCATTCTCGGTGGTGCGGATTCTCTCGCAGGACGCACGGCCCGTTGGGGAAAATTCCGCCCATTCCACAACCGGGTTCATTAGATTCCTGGTGCAGACCGAGAGGACATTTCGGCTCTGTGTGTTTGAGCACAGACGGATGTTATCTAGTGCTATTTAATAGCACTTTGATCTGGGCGGGGACGTTCTCTGCGCGAATCGGTTTCCGTTCTTATTTATTAGAGATGGCGTTGATGTCTCTCGACTCCTGGGGATCACTCTAGCGACTAAGGAAGTCCTTCTTTCTCGCTGGCGATGGCATGAGCATTGCGCTAAGGCTGTCACAGCAAAGTGTCCAAAGGTGGTAGTTGATGCAAAGCGCAGAGTATCTAGAACGAGAGCACTCTTCATCCTGCCGTTCGCTTTCAGACGAATTAGTGGATTTTGATGCGATTCGGCTCACCAGCATTCAACCCCGCGGATCGGTCTTGTTTACTGAGGGCCAGCCGTGTACCGGTGTTTACGTTCTTTGCGCCGGGCGAGCAAAGGTGTCGATGTCGTCTTCCGACGGGAAGGTACTCATTGTTCGTATCGCGAGGGCGGGAGAGTTGCTAGGCCTTAGTGCCGTGCTGAAAGGCAGATCTTATGAGGCCACCGTCGAAACGCTCGAACCGTGTCGCGTGGGTTTCATCTCGCGATCAGATTTTTTGAATCACGTCGATCAAAGCAAGACCGCGTCCAGTCGATTGTTAGGGGTGCTGGCGAACGAATTGAGCGAAGTAATCGAGCAGGCGCGCTTGGTGCTCTTGTCCGCCAGCGCCGAAGAAAGGCTCGCCAGGTTATTGCTTAAGTGGGTTGCCGAACTTGGCGAAACAACCGCTAACGGCACGCATTTGAATCATGGATTCACGCAGGAAGAGATTGGCCAGATGATTTGCGTCTCGCGCGAAACTGTCTCGCG
>JBGTLE010000267.1:0-5336 GCA_041744295.1 Pyrinomonadaceae bacterium
AAACAGCAAACAGCAAATAGCCAGCGTCGCGGAGAGATCATTGTTCATATCTCATTTGACAGTGATCATTTTCATTTAGGACCTTGGGCTGCTGAGGAGGGATCACCTAAGCAAGCAAGCAAGCAATTAATCAATCAATCAATCAATCAATTAATCAATCAATCAATCAATTAATCAATCAATTAATCAATCAATCAATCAACTAAAATCAATTCTCCTTCACTACCAACGCAAACATAGAAAACTTCGAAACCGCAGGTCTGAATGAGAAATGATCACTTATGATCACTGTCAAATGAGATATGAACAATGATCTCTCCGCATCGTTCTGGCTATTTGCTGTTTGCTGTTTGCTGTTCGCTGTTTGCTACACTCTCCTTATGCCGCAATCTGACTCGCGCCCGCTCAACGTCATCTGCCTCGCCACGTATTTCAAAGGCGGCGACTTCATCCGCGAATGCAAAGCGCATGGTTGCCACGTAACTCTCGTGACCAAGGAAAAGATGATCGACGAAGACTGGCCACGCGAAAGCATCGACGATTTTGTCGCGATTCTGAACGATGCGGACCCCGCGCTCTTTATCGATCTAGCCGCTTTCATCGCTCGCAAGACGACACCCGATCGCGTGATCGCGCTCGAAGAGTTTGACGTTATAACCGCTGCCTTAATTCGCGAGCACCTCTGCCTGCCAGGCATGACCAGCTCACGTGCGAAAACCTTTCGCGACAAGATGGCTATGGCAGTTGCCGCGATCTCCGCCGGCCTAAACGTTCCTTCTTTCGTGCCCCTCATCAACCGGGAAGAGATCGCCAGGTTTATCGAGCGCATTCCACCGCCCTGGATTCTTAAGCCCCGGTCGGACGTGTCGGCAATTGGAATTCGCAAAGTCACAGACGCTGCTGAGGTGTGGCGGACCGTCGACGAAATGAACGAGCGACCCAGTCTCCGTGAGCGAGCTTCCTACTACCTGGTGGCGCAGTTCATTCCGGGCCAGGTCTTTCACGTGGACTCGGTTGTAAACGAAGGACGAGTCATCTTTGCCGGCGCCAACCAGTATGGCCGTGCGCCAATGGAAGTTGCGCATCTCGGTGGCGCCTATATTTCCCACACGGTGGCGCGCGGTTCAAACGAAGAGCGGAGACTGCTGGAAGGCAATCGCAGATTGGTGAAGGCATTGAAGATTGAACGCGGCGCCACGCACGCTGAATTCATCAGAAGCGACGAAGACGGAAAGTTTTATTTCCTCGAAATCGCCGCCCGGGTCGGCGGTGCGTATATTGCTGAAGTGCTCGAAGCCGCATCGGGAATCAATCTTTGGCGCGAATGGGCCAGGCTTGAAGTCTCGACCGCGGAGCCTCCGCCGGCGCCCCCGGCGAAAACGGCGGCAGCGACAGAGTGGGGCGCGCTGGAAGACTTGGCGGGCAGCCTGCAGGCGAAGCGACTCACGCCTCCCCGAAGAGAGTACGCGGGAATTGTTCTGTCGCTTGCGAAACAGGAAAGCCCAGACTACTCAGGCTACGACGATCCGGAGATCGTTTACCGCGTAAAGAAACGACATCATGCTGGTCTTATTGTGAGCGCGAAGAAGTTGGAACGCGTTCAGGAACTGCTGAACAACTACGCGATACGCTTTGCGGATGATTTTTCCGCAGTGATGCCGCCGCTGGAAAAGGCCGAGTGACGGAAGAATATCTATCCACAGATTCCACATCGCGGCCCAGAGCCGCAACCAGAGTGGGGTTTGTTCGTTGCCGCCGGATGTGCGGCGGCGGCTATGCCCCGCCGGGTATGCTTTTGTTCAAACTGGGCTGCGCCCCTGGTAGGCTCTGCCCCTTGAGCTGGAATGGCAGTGTTTAAGTTAGCTTCAGGACTCACAAGGGACAAGTCCGAACCAGGGGCGCAGCCCAAAACGCAGGCAAGGTTCACGGCGGGGCATAGCCACCGCCTCACATCCGGCGGCACAGCCGTATCGCAGGTTGAGCTTGAATCTTAACTACTCGGACTGCGTGACAGCTTTTCTAAGAAAAACAAGAATTTGATCGTTTGCTGCGCAGAATCTACAGACTGTCAGGATGAGAACGTCGAGAGGGTTTAGTACGCTTGAAATCTGCGGAATCTGTGGATCTCTCATTCACCCGAGGTCTTCCAACCCCCAAATATCCACATTCACTTCTTCGGCATAATGCAGCAGCGGTTCGCCGGTCGGAGCCGGCAGACCCGGCGCTTCGATCATCGATGACTCGAACGTGGTCAACTGCGCGTTTCGCAGCGGCCATGGCTCGTGATGAATGCGCGCGCGGTAAAGTTCTCCGTCGCGCTCGCTATAGAGGCAATAGCGCTCGGTCAGAAAGTAATCCAGGGATCCGGGATGCGCATACCGCGCGCTGTCCTCGAAAATCCACTGTGCGGAAAACTCGGCTAGTGGTTCTTCGGTTCGTTCGAGTGAATAATCGATAGTGTTAGCGCTCTGCTGGAGTTCAATGTCCGCGTTGTAGTACGGAAGAAAAAAGAACGTGCGCGCGCCGAGTACTGTCGCCGCACTGTCGCAGTCAAGCGAGAAGAACCAAACGCCGGGCACGTTGTCGTAGTAGACATAGGTGCGAACGTTTAGTTCATGCATTGAGCTGAGAAACGGAATCGATGGCAGGAACGGAGGGAAGGCGCTGATGTTCCACATCGTGAATGGCACGATGGCGATCCATGCAGAGCCGTCGCAGGTATCGATCTCGAGGCGGTCAGGAATCAATGGCCTGAGCAACTCTGCTTCAATTCGCCAATGCATGAAAAGGAGTTTGCCCCAGTCCTGATGCATCAGGGGCCGGCCTTTGGGACTTTCGCGAACGGCGAGCCGCTCGAGATCGGTTAAATTGGTTTTCATGGGTGTTATTCAAGTTGTGTGAGAGGTGCCTTGGGTTGCAACGAAGGCCGTCGTTATACGGAGTACCGCGAAGCGGTTTCACCCTCCAGCCCAGGGTTGCGCGCTTTGGCGCTACCCTGGGATCGCCTTAAGACTATTGCCACAACCTCTTCGAGGTTGCGTTTGAGCCACGCCACCCTGGGTAGCCGAAGCGGCAACCCAGGGCTGAAGGCCATAACCGCTTCGCGGTAAGAGCTCACACCTACTTCAAAGTCTGCTCGAACCAATCAAGCACCGTGCGATACCACAGCTCCGAATTCTGCGGCTTCAGAATCCAGTGCCCCTCATCGGGAAACAGCAACAGCTTTGACTTCACACCCTTCCGTTGCAGCGCCGTATACAACTGTAGACTCTCGGTGTACGGCACGCGGTAATCCAGCTCACCCGCGGTCACCAGCGTTGGCGTATTGAAGTTGTTCGCGAACATGTGGGGCGACCAGCGTTGATACATCGCGGGATTGGTCCAGGGTGTTCCTTTGAACTCCCATTCGGGGAACCACAACTCTTCGGTGGCCCCATACATGCTGGTCAAGTTGTAGACGCCGGCGTGCGAAACCAAAGACTTGAAACGAAAACGCGGATCATTGTTGTGACCGAGAATCCAATCAACCATGTAGCCGCCGTATGAAGCCCCCGCGCCGCCGATGCGATTGCGATCGATATACGGATTGCGTCGCAGCACGTCGGCGATACCGTTCTTTAGATCGATGAAGACCTTGCCGGCCCAGTCCGCGCTGATCTCATCGACAAACTGCTGACCATATCCTAACGAGCCGCGCGGGTTTGGCATGAACACGACATACCCTGCGTTCGTCCAGATCTGCGGGTTCCAACGATAGCCCCAGTTGTTGTTCCAGGCGCTTTGCGGCCCACCATGAATCAGGACCACCAGCGGATACTTTCTGCCGGCATCAAAGTTCGCCGGCTTCAGCAGGAAGCCATGAATCTTCTTGTTGACCGCGCCAGTCCATGCAAGCTCTTCAGCATCCTGCAAACTTACGCGGCCCATCCGAGCGCCGTTGATCGACGTCACGGCGCTTACATTCGTGCCATCGGCGTTGGCCCGATAGATTTCAACCGGCATTGCGAGAGAGCTGTTCGCGAAAACCAGGGAGTTGCCGTCGGGGGTAATCTGTAAGTTCGTCGCAAAGACGCGATCGACGATCCTGGTTGGGACGCCACCCGTTAACGGCGCTTTATAGATTGGGTGCAACCCGCGTTCGCCGGCTACGAAATAGACTGAGTTGCCATCGGGCGACAGCACAACTTCTTCCACGTTCAGATCGAGTCCCTTCAGCAACTCAGCACTCCTGCCGGTGGCGCGGTTGTATGCCATCAATCGCCAGCGATCAGCTTCGAACCCGGCACGAGCTTGCGAGCGATAGAGAATCCACTTGCCATCGCGCGTGTAGATCGGCCCCACGTCGTAACCTTTGTTCGGCGCCGAAATGTTCTTTGCCGCCCCACCAGAGAGCGGGACGACGTAGACGTCACTGTTTGTCGACACCGCTTCCACCTTGTCCGGGTTGCGGAGGTACGCGAGTTCTTTCCCATCAGGAGAAAAAACGTATTCAGCCGGTGATGCCGCGGCGTATGGCGGCGAGTCAAAATCACCGGGAGTTAAGTCGCGCGCCGCGCCGCCGTTTGCCGCGACGACAAAAACGTGAGTTCGTTTGCTGTCGCGCCACTCGTCCCAGTGCCGGAACAGCAGGCGATCGGTGATCCGTGCCTTGACCTTGCTCTTCTCCGCTGTTTCATCCTTCTGTTTGTTGCAGTCGTCGTTCTGGCATTCGGGATAAACTTCCGAAGTGAACGCCAGCCACTTGCCATCCGGTGACCACAACGGCCCGGCGGCACCAGTCGAGATCTTCGTAACCTGTTCCTTGTCGTCACCTTCGTCATCCATCTTCCAAATCTGTCCGCCGGTGACGTAGGCAATCTTCTTCCCATCCGGTGACCAGCGCGGCGAGCTTGCCGAGCGATCACCAGACGTCAACTGTTTCAATTCACCACCGGCGATGCGCATGACGAAAATGTGGTTGACGACGCGGTTGCCGTCGAAATTCACATCGCCGATCACAAAGGCCACGCGACGGCCGTCGGGCGACAGTCGTGGATCGGAAACTCGACGAACTTTCATTAGTTCCTCGAAAGTAAAACGACGCGCAAAACGGGCGACGCTAAGACTCGTTAGCTCGTCCGTTGCTGTCGAAATGCTGGTGCCCGCTACTAGATTCGAACTAGTGACCCCTCGCGTGTGAAGCGAGTGCTCTACCACTGAGCCAAGCGGGCGATAAGCCCTTTAGAATCAATGACTTACTCGGATTCTTGGACCGCGAAATCAGTCCCAAAACTCGCCGCGTTGAACGCGAATGCTGGCATCTTATCCGATGATTGCCCGCTTACGCCAGCGGTAGG
>JBGTLE010000268.1:0-6628 GCA_041744295.1 Pyrinomonadaceae bacterium
CTGCGGGCCTTTGGACTTGGTAATTTGGTATTTGCATTTTTTTGGTACCGTTCTTGTACTCTCAAAATTTTTTGCATCAAGCACTGAAGTCAAAGACAAAAGACCCAAGTCCAAAGACCAGCAAGGCAACTGACAACGGACCACGGACAACTGACCGGCGGCATTGCTTCCACTCCAGTCTGATGTTAGAACTTCTCTTCGCAAAATGACTGAACGCGCACAACAAGTTCGCTGGTGGTTGCTGCTCCTTACCACGGCGGTTGCTCTCTATCTGTGCTGGCTGATGATCAAGCCGTTCGGCGGCGTCATCGCCTGGGCCACCGTCCTGGTAATCGTCTTCTATCCGGTACACAAACGAATTTTGCGGAAGACTCGCAGTCCCGCCCTCAGTGCGCTGATCTCTTGCGCGCTCGTGATCCTGATCGTCCTCGTGCCCATCGCTTTGATCACCTTTGCCGTTTTTAAGGAACTCGCCGGCGCCATGGCTAGCATCCAGGCAGGTGTCAACTACGTGCTTGATCCCAACTCGCCTACCACGGGACGCATCCTCAACTGGTTGAATCAATATGTTGACGTGCATCAACTGCAATCCGAAGACTACCTGCTGCAGCAGTTGCAAGGCATGAGCGGTTCGATCGCCGGCCAAACGCTCGGTTTCCTTGGCGGCCTGGCCAGCGTGGTGGTGCAAATTTTCTTTGTCATCTTCACCATGTATTACTTCTTCAAAGATGGGGACAAGATTTCCGCCGTAGTCCGTGATGCCCTACCGGTTAGTCGAAAGCAAGCGGACCGCGTGATGGAGAGAACGCGAGACGTAATTGACGCCAGTGTTTACGGCGTCCTCTCCATCGCCATCATTCAAGGCGCGTTGGGTGGTCTTGCATTTTGGGTGCTCGGTCTACGCTCGGCCATCATCTGGACGGTCGTGATGGCGTTTCTATCCATGATTCCCACCATGGGAGCTTTTCTGGTTTGGGTGCCGGCCGCGATTTATCTCGCACTTACCGGGCAATGGACGAAGGCAATTCTCCTGACACTGTGGGGAACGCTCGTCATCGGGATGATCGACAACTTCCTGCGTCCCAAACTTGTGGGCGGTCGCACACGCTTGCACGAGCTACTAATTTTCTTCGCGGTCCTCGGCGGCTTGAATGTCTTCGGAGTCCTCGGTGTAGTCCTTGGCCCCGTGGTACTCGCAATTACGCTCGCCATCGTTGAAGTTTTCCGAACGGCCGATGAAGTCGAGGAGGCTGAAGCGTGAGGTTTTACTGGTGCACTTTGAATACAGGAGTTCAGAGTTCAAACTTTAGTTTGCGTGGTTTGGTTAGATCAGCATAGTTTTCTCCGGGAACAATCTCAGCGCTCGCGCGTGAACTTCTCAAACCGGGTTTGTAATCCAGGAGAAACCGATGAAAACAAACTTCCTTCTGCAAGTGGTTGTTCTTTGCGCCCTGGTCGTGCTGCCGGCTGCCGCTGTCATGAAGACTTCGAGTCCGGCCGAGATCGCCGCTCAAAGTAAACGCTCAACTGATCGTTGGGAGTATCTGGTTGTTTCGGCGGCCAGCAGTACGAATTTTACGCCCACCGGCAATCCTGACATGCGGAAAGAGTCCGGTGGATTTGGCAAGGAGTCGTTTGTGCTTGAACAGCATCTCGACAGACTCGGCACGAGAGGTTGGGAACTGGTGTCCGTTTCGGGAACGGTAGCGGATCCGGTCTACTACTTCAAACGCCGCAAATAGCTGGCTCCTCCTTCATGCGGGGCCTTTGAGTACCCAGTCAAAAGCGCCGACAAGTCGGCGCACTCCAAAGGCTTCGCCTAGTCCAGATTCATCTACTCCGCAATCAGCTTTGCGATCGTGAACGCCGTCCCGGCGGCCACACTGCCAATCAAGGCGGTTTGGAGCGCACTGCGCATCGGCTTGGTTCCTGTAAATTTGCCCTTCACAAAACCGAAGACCAGCAATGCCATCAACGTGAAAGCAATCGACCAGAGCAAGGCTGTGTAGACGTCTTTTGTGAAGAAATATGGTGACAACGGGATGAACCCACCCGCGACGTAGGCACCGCCGATTGTGATAGCGCTGGTCATAGCGCGTTTCGGTTCAGGCTTTTCCAAGCCAAGTTCAAAACGCATCATAAAGTCTATCCACTTCCGCGGCTGGCGGCGCAACGCCTGAACGATGGGTTCGATTTCTTCGCTGCTCAGACCATATTCCTCAAACACCTCGGCAACTTCCCGCATCTCTTCGTGCGGTATTTCAGCGACCTCGCGCTTTTCACGCTCGCGCTCTTTCGCGTAATGCTCGGCATCGCTTTTGGCAGCCAGGTAACCGCCGAGACCCATTGCGATCGCACCGGCGGCTATCTCCGCCAGCCCGGCGGTAACGATGATGCGTGTAGTGCTGATGGCGCCTGTGAGTCCGGCCGCCAGTGCGAATGGCACCGTTAGACCATCGGACATTCCAATTACGACATCGCGAACCACTTCACTGGCCGTGAAGTGGCGTTCGACGTGGGGAGTTTGCGGCATGATGTCTCCTGAGAGTTGAGTGGTTAACTAAAACTTATTGAGCAGGATCAAGATGCCAATGAGAATAAACGAGAGGGCCGCCACGCGCTTGATCCAGATTAAGGGAACATAGTCACCCACGACGCTCCCCACCAGCACGCCGATGGCCGAAACGCAGGTCAGGGCCACTGCTGATCCGATAAATACGGCCCACGGCCTTTTCGTCTGGGCCGACATGGTCATCGCAGCAAGCTGCGTCTTGTCTCCCATTTCGGCAAGGAAGATCACTCCAAAAGTTGTTAAGAGCACGCGCCAGTCCAATGGTCACCTCCTGAAAAGATGTGGTTTATTGTCCGACAGTATCGCAGTTAACCGGCCCGAATAAGAACCGAGCGGCGGCGACCGTCAAAATCAGAACCGCAGGCGGCAGCCACCCTGCCGTTGCGGGAAGACTCTTCGTGGTCTTGTGAAGACGCTATGAAGCAAACCGTCAACTTCACAACCAGGGGGCGTTTCAGCGGACGGCCCGGTCGCTGTCGCTTGCGGTTCTGATTGCCGGTCGCTACCGCTCCGTAGGGAGTTGATCGCGGTTCTGATCCGAGACTGCAAAGTCGACAGACAGGAATGTCTGTCCTACTATCCGCTCAGCATGCGTCAGACTTCCAGCGATTTTCTCGGCACCACGCGCTTCAGAATTCGGCGCCGGCTCGGGTCGGGTGGCATGGGGGTGGTCTATGAAGCCCACGATCGCGAAACTGATAAAGTCGTAGCCTTGAAAGCCCTCACGCGCACGGAAGCTTCGCACATTGCTCGCTTCAAAAATGAGTTTCGCTCGCTCGCCGACGTCTCTCATCCGAACCTCGTCTCCCTATACGAGTTCATGGCCGACGGCCAGTACTGGTTCTTCACGATGGAGCTAGTGAAGGGCATAAACTTTCTCGAATACGTCCGTCCCGGCTATCAAACACGCAAAGCCCACGAGTCCGTGACCGACACACTCATCAAGTCTCCGGTTGATCGCGATACCGCAATCGGCGCGTCTTACGAAGCGGAAACTCAGGAACTCGATGCGCTCGATATCAGCTTCGCAGAATCCGATTCCGAGATTTCACTCGATCTCTCTTTGTCGCAGGCAAAGCTTGATCTGAATCGTCTCTACAGCGGTTTGCGTCAGCTCGCTGAAGGGCTGCACGGACTGCATCAAACCGGAAAACTCCATCGCGACCTCAAGCCCTCAAACGTGCTCGTAACCAACGAGGGTCGCGTAGTCATCCTGGATTTTGGCCTGGTCGCCGACATCCGGGACGTGGGTGTTCATGACAGCATCAGTCTCGCAGGCACCCCCGACTACATGTCACCCGAACAAGGCGCACAACTACCGATCACCAGCGCCAGTGACTGGTACAGCATCGGCGTGATGCTTTACCAGGCACTCACCGGAAAACTCCCCTTCAGCGGTAAGTTCTTCGAGGTGATGGTCAACAAGCAGAACCTGGATCCTTCGCAGCCTGGGGAATTGGTCACCGGCTTGCCCCCGGAACTCAACGATCTCTGCGTCAAACTGTTGAGTCGCGATCCGGAAAAGCGTCCGAACGGTCGCGATATTCTGCGCGTGCTGGGCCATGGAAAGACCGGGCCGTTGAGAATGGCACTCATGCCACCGGCAATTCGGACCATAATCGATGGTTCACCTTTCATAGGTCGCGAGGAGGAACTCGGGATGCTTGACCGCGCCTTCGACAAGACGAGGGCAGCTGAGTCAGTCACGGTTCTCATTCATGGCAGCTCCGGCATGGGTAAGACAGCCCTTATCCGCAGATTCCTGGACCAGCTTCAGGAGGAGCATTCCGACCTTGTGGTCCTGGAAGGCCGTTGTTACGAGCGCGAGTCGGTTCCCTACAAGGCACTCGATGGAGTGATCGACAGTTTGACCAAATACCTGATGGCATTGCCCGTCGGCCACGCGGAAGCACTTATGCCGCGCGACATTTTGGCATTGGCGCGCTTGTTTCCAGTGATGCTTCAGGTTAACGCCGTTTTTGATACGCCGCCGCACGACGAACAAGTTCCCGATCCACTCACATGGCGACGTCGCGCCTTCACTGCGTTGCGCGAACTATTGGGACGGATTGCTCGGCGCCGGCCGCTCGTGATCCACATCGACGATCTGCAATGGTCCGATACTGACAGCACGACGCTGCTCGAAGATCTGTTACGGTCGCCGGATTCCCCGCCACTACTGCTGCTCGCGAGTTTCCGCAGCGAGGATATCGAGACGAAGCCATTCTTGAGACCTTTACTCGATGGGTGTGACGGTGAAGCCGCCAGCGAATTGGTCGTCGGTGCGCTGGGCAAAGAGGAAGCGCAGCGGCTGGTGCATGACCGGCTTGGTTCGAATGCTCGCGAAGTAACTGCTCATACTGAATCTATTATTCGTGAAGCTCGCGGCAATCCTTTTCTGCTCGAACAACTGGCCCGTTACGCTGCGACGAAACACCTGCGCGGCACGACCGGAATAACGCTGGCCGTGATGCTTGACGCTCAACTCCAGCAGCTTGCGCGCGGCGCCAGGCCATTTGTCGAAGTGCTCGCGATCGCGGCGCGACCAATCAATCCCGAAGTCGCTTATCAGGCTGCGGGACTTGCAGGTGATGAACTGCCGCTGGTGAGTTCCCTGCGTGCTGCACAGTTCCTTCGCAGCGGCGGATCGCAACACACGGTCGAGATCTATCACCATCGCATCCGCGAAACACTCGCCGCTCAACTTGATCAGGCCAAGGTCATACAGATTCACCGGCGTCTGGCGCAGGCCGTCGAGACACGCGGCGTTGATGATCCCGAATCGCTCTACGAGCACTATCTCGGCGCGGGTGAACGAGTGCGAGCAGCAATTCACGCCGGATTGGCAGCAAAGAAAGCAGCGGAGGCCCTCGCGTTCGATCGCGCCGCAAGTTTCTATAAACGAGCACTCGAGCTCGCGCCGGTAAAAGGCGCGGAACATATCGAGATGCAGCGCGCGCTTGCCGAAGCGCTGATGAACGCGGGCCGTCCGGCGGAAGCCGCACATGCTTATCTCGAGCTTGCCGGCCAAACCTCCGCCGCGCGCAGTCTCGATTATCAACGACGAGCCGCTGAACAACTCCTGATGGGTGGACACATCAAGGAAGGTCTCGAGTTGATTCGCACTGTGCTTGCAGCAGTCGGATTCAACTATCCGGGTGGACCAAAGCGCGCGTTGTTTTCGCTCTTGCTCAAGCGTCTTCAGATTCGCTTACGAGGATTGAATTTCGTCGAGCGAGAGGCCAGTCAGATTCCTGAAGCGGAGCTTTTTCGCATCGATATCTGTTGGGGGCTTGCCGCAGGACTTGGTTTGGTCGATCTGATTCGCGGCGCGGACTTTCAGGGTCGGCATTTACTGTTGGCATTGCGTGCGGGAGAGCCGTATCGAGTGGCGCGGGCGATGGCGTTAGAGGCAGTGCAAACCGCGGCGCGAGGTGGTGCCACCAGAAAAAGGGCCCTGCAGATTGCGCATCGTGCCGATGAACTGGCCCAAAAGGTCGGGCATCCGCACGCGATTGGTCTGGCGATATGGGCACAAGGGTTCAGTGCTTATCTGGTGGGTCACTGGAAGAAAGGGGCGGAGCTTTGCGAGCAGGCTGCGGAAGTCCTGCGCGATCGCTGCACCGGCGTTACCTGGGAAGTGACCATTGCCCATCGCCTTTGGTTGAGTTCATTGCTGTATATGGGCGAGGTGCGCGAGATTTCGCGACGGGTTCCGATTCTGCAGGCGGCCGCTCTGTCACAGGGAAATTTGTTCGCGGCAACAGATCTTCGCACTCGGATGAATCTGATCTGGTTGGCAGCCGATAACCCGGACAAGGCACGAGCGGAAATCATCGAGGCGTTAAGCGATTGGTCACATGAAGGATTTCATCTGCAGCACTACAGCTCGCTCACGGCGTTGGTGCAGATCGAGCTCTACACCGGCGATACCGAAGTCGCGTGGAAGCATATGCAGGGGCAGTGGCAAGCGCTCGAGGGATCGATGTTGATGCGCAATCAAATTCTGCGGATCGATGCGCTGTACTTGCGCGCCCGAACGGCGTTGGGAAGCGC
>JBGTLE010000269.1:0-5599 GCA_041744295.1 Pyrinomonadaceae bacterium
GAAGGCTTTGGGAAGGGATAACCGAAGGGGAACCGAAAGTTTCTAGTTTCAAGTTTCTAGTTTCGAGTTAGACGCAAACGAGGCACTCAACCGAGATCGTTATGACAAAACTCTAAGGAATTTAAGAAGGAAAGAGAGAGAGAGAGAGAGGTAGATCGAAAGACTAGATTGGGGCACTAAACACCCATCGCAAGTTGAACTTGAAACTCGAAACTCGAAACTCGAAACTTTGCCTAGGGCAACTTCCCCAACGCCTCGTGAAGCTTTTCACGGTAGTTTCGGGAAAGGGTGAGCTGCGTACCAGTATTGAGAATGACCCGGTATTCTCCGTGGAACCATGGTTGGAGTTCCTGTATGCGATCGATTCTTACAATCGATGAACGGTGAATTCTGACAAACTTCTTCGGATCTAATTGCGACTCAAGACTACTGATCGTCTCTCGCAGCAGGTGAGACTTCTTGCCGCTGTGCACCGAAACGTAATTGCCTTCGGCTTCGATCCAATCAATGTCGCAGGTCTCGAGAAAGTAGATCCGACCGCCTGACTTAAGTACCAACCGTTCCAGATATTTGTTGCCGGCCTTTAGTTCTTCGAGTAGTTGCAGGATGCGCTGCCCATTACCTCCATTCTGCTGCGCGAGGATGTGCGCGCGCGCTCGGCCCCAGGCCGCGTCAAATCGATCCTGATCGAACGGCTTCAGAATGTAATCAAGTGCATGGACTTCAAAGGCGCGCACGGCGTACTGGTCGTACGCGGTGACGAAGATGATGTGTGGGATCGGTCCAGCGCCGAGCGTTTCCAGGACTTCGAATCCACCAAGCTCCGGCATTTGGACATCCAGGAAAATGAGATCAGGTGAGTGATTTCGGATCGCTTCAACCGCTTCGCGGCCGTTTGCCGACTCACCCACTATCAGTGCCTGGCGATCTGTTTGCAGCATTTCGCGCAGCATTTCGCGCGCCAACGATTCATCGTCGACGATCAGCACACGTATCTGGGGAGAATCGGTCATGTTCCTAAATATAGGACTGGGCGAGACCGAAGGTCTGGGGAGCTCTTGTTGCAGTTACACCGCAACTCGGTGTTTTCTAACAACAATCCTGCGATCTGTGATTGAGCTGAGCTGCGACTACTTGGAATGCGGAAGCGAAGCTGCGGGTCCGTTTGTATTGAAAGGAATATCGACGGTCACCACCAGCCCACCTTCCGGATCGTTTGCCAGTCTGAACATGTGGGCTGCTCCATACAGACGCTCGAGCCGTGTCTCCGTATTCGCAAGTCCCAACCCTTTCCTGAAAACATTCGCGGAACTGCGATGATCTGGTAGGCCGGGACCGTTGTCTCGGATTTGAATACGAAGAGATCCATTGTGAGGTTTCGCGTCTATTTCGATGATTCCGGGAGTTGAGCGGGGTGAAATGCCATGGCGGATAGCGTTTTCGACGATTGGCTGCAGAATTAGATTCGGCACCATTGCGTCGAGCACCTGCGGAGATATGTCCATCCGCGTGACGAGTCGGTCTTTAAAACGGATGCGCTCGATCTCCAGATAGCAGCGGAGGAACTCCATCTCTTGTTGGAGAGTTACTTCCTGGGCGCCCGAGTTTTCCAGCGTGAGACGAAGAAAATCTCCGAGTCGAGTGATCATCCGACGGGCAGCCTCGCTGTCCTTAGTTAACAAGGCGGAGATTGAATGGAGAGTGTTAAAGAGGAAATGAGGGTGCAACTGCATCTTCAGCGCTTCGAGCTGCGCCTGGGACAGTTGCGCTTCCAATTGCAAAGAACGCAACTGACCTGCTCGAAAGCGGCGGTAATAACTGAAGGCGTAACTGGTTAATGCGACCAGCAGATAAATCGCGATTGCCTCAGTGAAGTTGGCGACCACGAACCGGTAAACACTTTCCCACGTTAGTGGCCTGCCTGTCGTGTAGCCAAAGTATAACCAGATCAGAACGCGCCCCAGGGCCGTGACGGCGATGCTGAGAACTATGCTGATCAGGACATGCAGTAACGAGTTGCGAAGCCAACTGGTTTTTTCTATCGGTAACCGGGCGGCGGCGGCGAGTATCAAGGGTGTGGCCAGCGCAAACAGATACGACCACGTCATCTGCAAATAGAGCGAGTCCACGAAGGAAATTGGTCGTTCGGAGCGATAGGAGGTGAAATAGCCCTGGAGGGTAAAGACGAGTCCGATGAAGGTCCAGATGGCCCAGATTATGAGGAGTCGGCCCCAGCGCTTTTGCCACAGCGCGGCGCTTCTCGTCTCGACCTGATTTGGTTCTTCAGTCACGTTGAAAAAGGATTGCGAGCAAGGAATTTCCGCACGGCCCGCTGACACAGTGTTATCAGATTCGATACCCAGATTCAAATACTCGCCCGCTTGAGATGCCGGTAATGCAGCAATGAGTGTCCAGCTCTCGGAAATTCAGGAGGAGCGTACGAGCGTTGAATTGGGAACCCGGGTTCAGAGACTCTGCATGATTGGCCGCCAACAAACTAAACCGTCAATCACTTTCGGGGGTGCCGGTTGCCGGAAAGGGATGCCGGGTTGAATGGCGGAAAATAAGCCTTTGGTGCTCGAAATCAAATCGGTTTGTGATGAAAAGGCCGAGAGGGATGACCAATTGGACGTTCGCGGTTACGGTAAAATGGAAAGGTCGAAGGGATGAATGAAAATAGTGTCAGGTGAGCGCAACTGTCACCGCCTTAAGATCGTCGGACGACTCCAGCGACACCAAGCCATTGCTGCTAACGAAACCAAGCGAGCGCTTCATTGGGAACGCGGACGGCCCGTCGCCACAACGTTGAATGCCGAGGATCCAGTTCGAACTGTTAGGCCTTTGCTCGCTAGAAATGGGCTGAGGGTTCTTTGGACTTGATTAGCAGCGGGCGCGCCGCCCGCGGTCCCAGTAATGAAGTGATCTGTATTAGCGCAGCACGAGGTCGCTCGAACGCCGTTTCGGAATTCAACCGCCTCTTCATAACACGAGCGGGCCGATTCGTCACAAACAGCGTCTCGCTAACGAATCGCCTATCTACGGTCCAATAGTTTTTCGGAAATTCGTTTTGCCATCTGTTTCCCGAGATTGCTCCCTGCGGCGGTGGCGAGCATAATCGTCTCACTAAATTTCCGACGAGGTCGCGGTGTTTCTTCTACTCGGCATCTTCATGACATTGTTTGGCCCCTCGGTCGAGGCGACCAGTCCCTCGAATGTTTCCGTTCCTATTCAACTCGTCTCCAATTCGATCAGCGGACACGTTTCGGACGATACGCGTAGACCCATTCCCGACCTGCAGGTCGAACTCCTTAACGAAGTAGACTCCGTAATTCAAAGAACGAAAACTGACGGCGCCGGGCTTTTTGTGTTCCGCAGACTCACCTTTGGAAATTTCCAAGTCAGAGTCCAGCCTTATGGGACCAACTACATTGGTCAAACAAAGCGGGTCCAACTAGAACGCACGCGTGTCTTCGAGCAGGTGGATTTTGTTCTGGGAAGGCAAACTACTGCGTCGACAGCAACTACAACGGGAGTAGTTTTTGTGCAGGAAGTTCCAGAGCAAGCGCGGAAGCAATTTGAGCAGGGAACTGCTCTCCTTGAGAGAACGGCGCAGCGAAAGGAAGGACTGGAGGCGCTGAAGAGAGCGATCGATCTCTTTCCGCTTTATTTCGAGGCGCTCGAACTGCTGGGTACAGAGTACGTAAAACAGGAGGAGTATGAGCCGGCTATTCCCTTGCTGACCAAAGCACTCGAAGTCAACAGGCGAGCGTATCAGAGCTTGTACGCGCTCTCGGTGGCCCAATACAACCTCAAGCAGTTACCTCAAGCGGTCGAGTCGATGAGACGTGCTCTCACGCTGAACCAAAAATCTACCAACGCGAATCTGTGGTTGGGAATGTTGCTGCGCCAGACAGGGAAATTGGATGAAGCAGAAACGTATCTGAAGCAGGCCGATCAATTGGCGGATTCGAAATCGCCGGATGCGCATTGGCAGTTGGCTCTGCTGTTCAATCAGCTCAAGAGATACAAGGAAGCCGCAGACGAGCTGGAGCTGTTTTTGAAAGTGCAGCCTGACTCAAAAGACACCGAGCTGATCAAGAAACTGATTCAGAAGTTTCGGCAACAAAGTGGAGGCGGGAAATAAGATTCGATTCGAAAACTTGGTACTTGGTACTTGGAACTTAGTACTTGGTACTTGGGAACTTTGTACTTGGAACTTAGTACTTGGAACTTAGTGTTTTGCTGTCAGGATTGTCTGAGATCTCAAATCTACGATCTCAAATTTCACATAGGTACAAAGTACAAAGTACAAAGTACAAAGCACTAACTTCCAAGACAAAACCAAAGCCCATCCGAAAGATCTTCGGATGGGCTTTGCAGCGTCGGGTCAAGTCACCGGTTAGAACACAAACCGGAAACCAAAACGCACTTCGCGCGGTATCTGCCGAGTCAGCGCCTGATTAAAGCGCGCATCTCTCGCGATACTGCCATTGGCGAGACCTGCCAGGATTTGGTTCGTGAGCCCGCCGTTGAAGACTGCGCGGAACGTATTCAACTCACCAAGTCCACCTGCATTGCTAATCCCAAAATTACCTGCCGTCAAAGAATCAGGCGAGATTTGGGACCAGACACTCAGGACGTTGTTCTCATTAAAAGCGTTGAGAAGGTTAAGGTCCAGCTTCAGAGCGTAGCGGCCATCGCCTCCCAACCTAATTGTGTGCGTCATCTGCAAGTCGGTCTGCGTGAACACCGGCGTGCGACCGAGGTCTCCACGAGTTGTCAGGAAGGTGTACGCGCCATAGAGCTGCACGCGGGTTGAAACCGGCGTACCACTCATGCCGATGAATGAAGCGCCAAACTCAGTACTGTTGGTACCTGAACTGTCCAGGACTTTGCCGAAAAAGTTTTTCCAGTCCATCGTGTATGAACCGAAAACTTTCAGCGCGTGTGGACGATCAGTTGCCAACAATCCGTTGTCAGGTTGGCCATTGGTGTTGAACCCGAGGAACGGCAGATCGAAAAAGCGATTGACGTTCGGGCTCGACCGCCCAATACCAAGTGCATCCGGTTCATCCGAGCTGGATAGACCGGAGTAGTTGCCGGTTAAGCGACTGTAGGTGTAACTGACGTTGAAGAAGTAGTTATTCGTGAACCGCTTGTCGAGTCGCAATTCCATCGCGTTGTACAACCGTTTCGCGAGTGGCGAAGCCGGCAGTCCTGGCGCGAACGGCTGCGAAACCAGTCCGAGGCCCGGATTGGCGATGAAGAAATTCTCATTGCCCTGGGCATCGATGAAACCAACGTCTTCAATCGTGCGGTCCAGGTTCTTACGAGTGTACCGTCCACTCAGAACGAGGTTATTGGTCAGACCATATTCGGAACCAACCGTGAACTCAGTTTGTCGCGCCGGCTTGAGAT
The DNA here is from genome assembly GCA_041744295.1 of Pyrinomonadaceae bacterium. GTDB lineage: Bacteria > Acidobacteriota > Blastocatellia > Pyrinomonadales > Pyrinomonadaceae > PSRF01. The sequence continues at coordinate 5,419 of JBGTLE010000269.1, forward strand.
CCGGATCTACGCGATTGTCGGATGGGTCATTTGACGGTACGCGGAAATCCAATGGGCCAACCAAAGTGCGTGACAGAGTGTAGGCACGCGTGTAGGTCGTCCAATTTGGACTGTCGAGCGGGAAGAAGTAACGCAGCAGCTTGTCGCCGCCGAATGATCCGCGTGGCAGTTGATATTTGAA
>JBGTLE010000270.1:0-3161 GCA_041744295.1 Pyrinomonadaceae bacterium
TCCACTGCAGCATCACTTCGCTGGGCGGATTACTCGGATCCAGATATAGGTACGCAAACAAACTCTCTCCGACCCCCACGCTCAGCGTGTCGATTGCCCCGTAAAAATAGTGCTGGTGTTGGGCCGCAACCAGGTTCGACTTGTGCGCCAGGCTGCAGGAAAACGGCGCTGGATTCGTACTTACCCAGTTCCAGCCCTCGCCATCTCCGGTTAGTGTTGCACCCGCAGGTACCGCGTCCTCTACCCACACCACTTCGCTTCCTGGTGTGGGCGTCGGGGTCGGAGTTGGCGTCGGAGTTGGTATTGGTGTTGGTGTTGGTGTTGGAGCACTACCTGATGACTTACCCGAACGGTCCCACGTGGCACGTCCACCAAACAGCGTGAACGCTGCTCCGTTTAGCACCTGACCCTCCAGTCCCACCAGACTCGCCGGCACTTCCAGACGTACCCATTGCCCAGTCGCCGGTAGTGGTCCCATGTTTCGTCGACTGTTGGTCCCATTGACTCCCCAGGGTAGTTGATTCGCTCCCCAATACGCTCGATGTTCCCACGTCCCATCGTTCCACTGCAGCATCACTTCGCTGGGCGGATTACTCGGATCCAGATACACGTACGCAAACAAACTCTCTCCGACCCCCACGCTCAGCGTGTTGATCGCCCCGTAAAAATAATGCTGGTGTTGGGTCGCAACCAGGTTCGACTGGTGCGCCAGGCTGCCGGAAAACGGCGCTGGATTCGTACTTACCCAGTTCCAGCCTTCGCCATCTCCGGTTAGTGTTGCACCCGCAGGTACCGCATCCTCTACCCACACCACTTCGCTTCCTGGTGTGGGCGTCGGGTCCCCACCCGAAGGGCCCTGAATTTGAACGGACATCGGCGCTCCAGTCTTAAAGAAGCCGACTGTCGCATTCGTAGTTTGTGGCGGGCTGTCTGAATCGAACCGGAAGTTGTACATCGTACCCCACCGGATCGCATTCGCGTTCGGATTCTGAGCAAGAGTCTCCGAGTTCCAGGTTAAAGAATCAGAGGTCTGTGTGGGGGTCCAGGGAGTGCTGCTATATCCCGCACTTCCCGCGGTGCCATCGTTTGCAAATGCAGCGGGCTGAGGCGGGGCGTGAAATCCTATATTACTTATCGTAACTCCAGACCCCAAAGGGACGCTGAACGACTGAATCCCGCGATCGAGGTTCTGGTTATAGACCAAGTACTCGTAGTGCCAGACGCCAGGCGAGGGGTTAGTCACTTTGTAGCTGACGTAGGCAACACCATCCACCCCAGGCGCTGGTTCGAGGGAATTGCTGGTCGCTCCCGTCCAGGCAACGATAGCAGGCTTCGTTTGCACCGTTGATCCGACTCCTGAAAAAGAGAAAACGGTCGTGCCAGTGACTTTGAAACGACGGTAGGAAGCATTGTTGTACATATTGCATTGCCCAGGGTTAGCCTGGCACCATGCATACTCATGCGGCGTTACATATTGAGCTTCGGCATAATAAGTCGCCCCAGGATTGAGCGTGGTGTTCAGATCACTTGTATTCACAAGAATCCTGTGCGATGTGCCATTGTGCGAGTGGCCGGAGTGGTTGTTTGGAGGCGTGGCCGAATCTCCTCGCGGGTAAGCACCGGTAAACGGATTCACCCACGCGCGCGAACCCAGACTATTGCCCGACCCCCCCGAATTTAAGCTGGCGGAGTAAGGATCTGAGCATCCCGCGCCGAGGCGACTGCCGGTACCAGAGGGCGTGCAGCCAAAGCCGCAGATGTCATGTTGCAATGCCGTAAACGCGTGTTTCAGCCAGGACTGGCCAATTTGTTCAAAGCGTTCGTCATTAGTCGCTCCACCGCTCATTCGATAGAGATTTTGCGGAATCACGGGATGGTCATTGTTTGGCAAGGCAAGCCAGTTCAACGGCTCGCCGCCTGCATTGCAAGAGTCGGTGGCTACTGCGAGGCCAACCTGAGATCCGCTGCTGCCGAATTGCTGTAAGGAGGGTAGGCCTCCAACGATAACATCCGGCCCCGGCACAAGAGATCCAAGCGGGGCCGGCAGCACTGCTGATGTGGGTTCGCCGTCAACCACGTGCGTGATTTCGATCGCACGCATCGTTGCGGTAATCGAAATTTTCCCTACTACGGATCCAGATTCCGACTGACGCCCAAGTTTCGCAGCGAACTCTTCTGAAATCAGAAGTCTTCCACCTTTGATACTAAGTAGCTGTGCCTTGGCGTTATAATCGTAGAGGTTCCCTTCAATATTGAAAAAGGTGAAGCCGGTTTGTCCATCGCGCACGGCCATGTCGAACGATTCACTCGATGAAAGTTTTTCAACAACAAGTTGGTTGAAGGACGCGTTCAGCGCGGCAGGAAGAATCGCGGAGCTTAGCGGAATGAGTGTTACCGCACCGGGCTCGGGTCCACGCAATGCCTCATTATAAACAAGAATTGTGAAGAACGAATTCGGCGCCACGGCGAAATGCAACGAGTCCACTTGCGTCCGGGAGCTAATTCCATTCAGCCGGTTTAGATCGAGGTCCATCGCGGCGCTCCCCTCGGCCACAATCATTTTTTCAAGAGTCCCGGTTTGGCTTTCAGGGGTTTCCGGGCTAGTTTGTTTGACGCGGGCGACGGAATTGTCCGAACCGTTGTTAATCTGTTTGAGGCGAGCTGCAGATTTGTCCGAACTATTGCCAAAGAGCAACAGTAAGGGGAGCACAAAAGGCACCAGTAGTGTCTTCAACATAGTCTCGGATTCTCCAGTTTCGTGGGTTAAAGCGAGATTTGAATAAGAAGTAGGTTTTCGCACAGGTTCGACAGAAAAGTAAAGGAATTCAGAGTCTCGGGGGCTTGAATCAACAGACTCAGTTGTCAGTTGTCGTAGTCAGTTGTCTGTAACGTCATTTACAGGTCGGATGTCTCGAAGAATGCGAGAATCGGAAATCACACCAAACACCACTGCTGACAACTGACCACTGAAACTGACTACGCCTCTATCGTTTCGCGCAGAGTAAGGGAAGACGTATGAAAAGCGGTTGTCTCAGCCGGGAAGTAACAAAACAGAGGTCGATTCAGCTCCCTGTTCTCAAGAATTCCCCGGTCCAGGAAAGCGTTATTCGCAAATCTAGAACCAGCCGCTGGCGGGCGGCGGCTCTCGTCATTCTTTATTT
>JBGTLE010000271.1:0-15827 GCA_041744295.1 Pyrinomonadaceae bacterium
CAAGGCCGCTAGACTGAGCCGCGCCTGGTCCTCCAGCGGCGCCTGACCTTCGTTATCAAACGCCTCGAGGAAGATATCGTCTATCAAATCGTGCATCGCCTTGCCGCCACCGCCGTGCGCGAGCGTGATCGTTGGAACACGCACCTTGCCGCGGCGCCTCGGCTTGCCGTTCTTTGTGGTCGACTCCAAAACGGTACTCATGCCGTGTCCTCGATCAGGGCCCTGGTATCGTGAATCTTCTCGATGTCGCCGTATTGATAATAGGCAGCACAGGCGCCTTCCGAAGAAACCATCAGTGCTCCCAATGGCGTCTCTGGAGTGCAATCTCTACCGAAGACCTTGCAGTCCCATGGCTTGATGACACCCTTGAGCACTTCACCGCATTGGCATGATTTGGGATCAGCAATCTTGAGCGCCGGCACTGAGAATCTGCGCTCTGCGTCGAACTCCGCGTACTCTTCGGTGATACGAACTCCGGAGTGGTCGATCGAACCGAGACCGCGCCATTCAAAGAACTCCCTCAACTCGAAGACCTTGCCGATCGCATCCAGGGCCACGGTGTTGCCGCCTTCTGGAACCACGCGGTTGTATTGGTTCTCGATCTCCGAGCGACCTTCGGCGATCTGTTTGAGCACCATCCAAATGCCGTGCAGGATGTCGAGCGGCTCGAAGCCCGCGATAACTAACGGCTTTTTGTAATGTTCGGCGATAAAACGGTACGACGAATTGCCGATAACCATGCTGACGTGGCCCGGACCGAGAAATCCGTCCAACTGCAAATCCGGCGAGTCCAGAATCGCCTTGATCGTAGGAATGATCGTAATGTGATTGCAAAACAACGAGAAATTCTTGACGCCTTCCTTTTTCGCCCTCAGCACAGTGAGCGCGGTGCTAGGCATGGTTGTCTCGAAGCCCAAGGCGAAGAACACGACCTGCCGGTCCGGGTTCTCCTTCGCAATCCGCATAGCGTCAAGAGGCGAGTACACCATTCGCACATCGGCCCCATTAGCTTTGGCTTGCAGCAAACTCTCTTTCGAGCCGGGCACTCGCATCGCGTCGCCGAACGTGGTGAAAATCATGCCTGGCATGTGGGCCAGCGCGACGCAGTCGTCAACGCGTCCCATGGGCAACACACAAACCGGACAGCCGGGGCCGTGGATCAACTCGATTCCATCCGGGAGCATTGTCTCCACACCGTATCTGAAGATGGCGTGCGTGTGACCTCCGCAGACTTCCATGATGTACACCGGGCTAGTTCGCCCCTTTTGGATTTGGGGAACGAGGACCCGGATTTCCTTCAGCAGAAACTGCGCCTTCTCGGGATCACGGAATTCATCGACGTATTTCATTCTGTTTTCTTTCTTGTGTAGTCGTTAAGTGATCATGCAAGGGCCAATGAGCCACGATTGTCCGCCAGCAGTGTATGGACCAGGTCCCAGAGAATGTGATAGATGATTACGTGGCATTCCTGTACTCGATGAATGCTGTCGGTTTCGACCACCAAGCAGTGATCGAGGCCGATCTTTGCCATCTCGCCGCCGCTCATCCCAGCCAAGCCGATGGTTGTTACACCCATTTCCTTTGCTTTCACAAAAGCCTTCACGAGATTGTCCGAGTTCCCGCTGGTCGAAATGCCTACCAAGCCGTCCCCAGTGCGCGCTTGGGCAATCATTTGACGGACAAAGACATGCTTGAAGCCGACGTCGTTAGCCACTGCGGTCATCATCGTCCGGTCGGCGGTCAGATCGATTGCGGTCAGCGCGACACGTCCGGCCGTGACCGGGTGTAGAAACTCGACGGCCAAGTGCGCCGCATCGCAGCTAGAGCCACCGTTGCCCATCGTAAAGAGTCGGCCGTTACCTCGATAAACATCCGCAATGGCTCCAGCAGCAGCGACGACTTCCTGCCCATTCCTGGCGAAAAAGGCGTCAATTACCTGGTGATGATGAGCCGCCTTTTGTCCTACTGACTCGAGCAGGGCGGCATTCAGCGACAATGGATCTTGCTTCTTGCCGTGCAGAAACGGGTAAAGCCCCGCGAGGTTTGGATCTTCCGAGAGAGTCATTACGTTGGGACCACGAGTTCAGGCAGCGGGGTTGCTTGAACGTTTGAGGCTGGACTCGACGCTGATTCCTGCATCGCGAGAAGTTCCGCCTGCACCTCGCCAAGCTCCCTTAGGACCTTCAACGTGGCCTCTGCCTCCTCCTCGTTGATCAGGCTCATGGCGAAGCCAACATGCACCAATACCCAGTGGCCGACACACCTTTCGAGCGGATGGTAATCGTCAACCACACACTCCAGGCTCACTTCTCGTTGAACGCCACTAACGTCGACGAGTGCCATTTGCCGCTGAACGTCGGTGATCTCGACTATTTGGCCAGGGATTCCAAGACACATTGCTGACTCCTTTAACTGATTGAGGCGCTCGACCGAAAGTCCGCCGGATTCGAACGCTCGATATGGCGTGCTGCCGCGATAGCAGCCTGTCCCAGCGCCAGTCCTCCGTCGTTGGTTGGAACTTTGGCGTGTAAGAGACAACTTAGCCCATCTGCCTCGAGTAACCGCACTAGTTCTTCTAGCAAGAGCTTGTTCTGGAAGCAGCCACCACTGAGCGCAACTGTGTTCAGCGAGGCGCCGGCTGCGCTCGTGCCTCGAATGATGCGTGCGACCATGTCGCGAATTGCCTGGGCAAGTCCGTGGTGGAAACGGGCAGCCATCCGAGCAATCGGAATCTGTCGGCCAAGATCCTCCAGCAGTGCCTGCCACATTGGTGACGATTCAAGGTATAGCGGGCCGTTGATAGCTTGCCCGGTAATGGTGAAGGGGTATGGTGGTTCAGCGTACGATGGCTGCCACGACTCGGCTAAGGCTTCCAACTCCATAGCGCCTTGGCCTTCGAAGAGAGACTGGTCGGCGCATAGCCCCAATGCCGCCGCAACCGCATCAAAAAGCCGGCCGCACGAACTGGCTAACGGCACGTTTAGTCCTGTTTCAAGCATCCGATCGATCGTCAGCAGCGGTTTGGTGATCAAGTATCGGTAGAGTTCCAGTGCGGAAAACCTTTCAACAAACTGGAACCAGCCCGGCCCGGCGACCAGATGCGCATAAGTGTTGCGCCATGGTTCGCGGATGGCTTGGACGCCGCCCGCCATCGCTACAGGTTTGAACGTGGCAATCCGCCGATAACCACGATAATCGGCGAGCAGAAACTCACCGCCCCAGATCGTGCCGTCTTCGCCAAAGCCTAGTCCATCAAGCGCGATACCAAGCACGGGCGGAGCATCCAGCGCGACTCCGTTTTCCACCATACAACTAGCTATGTGCGCATGATGATGCTGAACTTCCAGAAGAGGCAACTTGTCGTCTGCCGCGTACTGTTTGGCCAGTTTGTTGGAAAGGTATTCCGGGTGCATATCCGCAACCAACAAGCGCGGCCGATGATCGTAAATCCGCGCGTAGAGCTGCAGGTTCTTTTGGTAATCCTCGAACGTTGAAATGTCCTCCAGATCGCCCTGGTGCTGGGACAAAATCGCGGCTCCATCCTTCAAGACGCAGAAAGTGGTTTTCAACTCGCCCCCAAAAGCCAGCAGGTCCGGCGCGCCTTCGAAGCCTTGAGGTAACGGCACAGCACTTGGGGCATAACCGCGGGCACGGCGAATCAGCGATGGTCTACCGGCCACGATCCGCACGACTGAATCATCAATCCGGTTGGCGATCTCGCGATCGTGCATCAACATGGCATCGGCGATGCTCCGCAGGCCGGTTCGCGCGGTGTCGAGACTAGTGACCTGTGGTTCGTCGGAGATATTGCCGCTGGTCATGACAAGTGGCCGATCGATCTCCTGTGTGATTAATAAGTGCAGGGGCGTATAAGGCAGCATAAAGCCCACAGTATTCAGACCGGGTGCGATGTCCTCCGGCAACTTCTCGATCCCGTCGGCAGAGAGCAATACGACGGGGGCTTCGGGACTTTGTAACAGGGTCGCTTCGGCGTGAGTCAAGCTGCAGTACCGGCGAATCGTGTCAAGGTCACTGGCCATTAGCGCAAACGGCTTGCCGTACCGATGCTTGCGCTGGCGCAGCCGCTGGACTGCTTTTGTATTGGTGGCATCGCAAGCCAGGTGAAAGCCGCCCAGCCCGCGAATTGCTACCACGGCGCCGCTCTTTAGCAGTTCGACAGCGGACTCCAGAGCAGCGATCTCCCTGGGATGAGCCGACGAGCTTGTTTCCATCCTTTCCAACCAGATCGATGGCCCGCAGGTAGGACAGGCGATTGGTTGCGCGTGAAAGCGGCGGTCGGCAGGCTGCAGATATTCGCTGGTACAGGACGCGCACATGGGAAAGTCCGCCATCGTCGTGTTGACACGATCGTAGGGAACCTCATTCACGATGGAAAAGCGGGGTCCACAGTGTGTGCAGTTCGCGAAGGGATAACCATACCGTCGTTCACTCGGATCCAACACTTCCGCGCGGCAGGCCGCGCAAGTCGCCGCATCGGGTGTGACGCGCGTGAAGTTCTCGCCGCTTACACTTTCGGCAATGCGGAAGTCCTCAAAGTCCAGCAGGTTCAAGACCTGCGTCCTTACATCCTCGATCTGCGACAGCGGAGGCGCCTCGCTGTGCAACCGGGTAAGAAACTGCGAAATGGCGACAGAATTTCCGGTGGTGCGGATCAGCACACCAAAGCCGTCATTAAGAACTTCGCCAACCAGTCCCTCGTCGCAGGCCAAGCGCCAGACCGTTGGTCGAAAGCCAACGCCCTGAACTGTCCCTCGGACACGGATTTCGACGGTTTGCCTAATCTCCATGGCATCTAACCTGCTACCTAAGTCTCGTAAGCTCCCTTGGCGATGACTGTCGTATTCATGCTTCTTGAACCCCAAAAGCATCGATAGTGGCTTTCAGGCGACGTCCCAATCGGACTCGAGTCTCTTTAAGATTCTCCAACAGTGGCACAACCACACGAACCACCTGCAGCGGTGATTCTGCCGGCGTAAATACGACACGGTAGATTGGTTCTCGGATTACCCGCCGCAATCGCTCTATCACCGCACCAAGCTTCTGCTGCAAGGTGCCTGCAACTGCGAGGTCGGGAATGTCAGTCAGCAACATTTGGTGTCGCTTGTCACTCACGCCCAGCATATGTTGTCGCACCAGTCTCGCTTCCCGCTCTTGAGCATCCAATGCGACCCCTGGAGCTCGCGATGTTGGTACCTTCCGCCCCCCGTGAATGAAAGCCACGCGGCTTTGCGCTGCCTCGGTAACAGCGCGCACGAGCGCCCTGTCACGGTCTAGATCGCATGCCCATCCTCCGTTGAATGTCTTGCGGCTGGGATTGTTCAAATCGAACACGAAAGCGGCGAAGAAAGGCATTCCGTAGTCGTTAGTAATAGTGCGAACTTTTAACTGCAGGCCATTCCGCTCAGCGCGCTCGACGATTTCACGCACCTCGTCCGGTAGACTCGCCGCCTCGATTAACTTTGACTCGCAGCGAACGAATTCGAATGACCAGATGTCGCGCTCAATTAGCTCTAATAGAGCCTGAATACTTGCCTCAAGCAGCGAGTTGCCCGATGCCAGGCCATTGGTCGACGACCCGAAAAGCGACTGCCCAACGTCCGGCGCCGGATAATAAACAAGTTCTGCGGGAATGGAACACTCGACTCCGCTTACCAGGTCTCGAGCCGAGACAAGCAATAAGGAACCATCGAGGTCGACTTCGCGCTGAAGGAGTGGAACGAAATCAAGTATCGCATCGTCCGCACGCTCCTGGCCCGCAACTTCCCTTGCAGATCCCCAACGGGTTGAAACACGGCCTATCCCCGGTTCGGCGAAAAAAAACTCCAGGGCCTCCATATAAGCTCCGACTTCGGCATCAACACGCCTAAGCCCTTTCCCAAAGGTAACGGTATCCCCGCGCGCGTGCGGTCGGACACTCGCATATACCGGCACGCCCAGGATATCCAAGTCCGTGATATCCCTCACCTCGCTTATGCCAGCAGTTGCGGCCCACTGCTTGGCATACAGCAAGGTAGTCTCGGGCGCTAAACTGCGCATGCTTCGAGCGCTGGTTGCAACCATGCGTTTCGTCCCCGCAAAGAGGAACCGAACCCTTTTCGGCAAGAGAACGTTTAAGGAGCCGGGCCGCGCGAAGGCCTCATCAATGTGCGATGGATGAGCACACACGCGCGCGCCGCGCCTTCTTGTTCCTCGCGTCAGTCCGCGTTGTCATTTTCAGCCAATCGCCCCCTGGAATTCTGGAACTCCCAAAGGCGATTGGTCCGTGGAATTAGAGATCTTCAGCCATCCACGCCGTCGTCATCTCCGCAGTGGGCTCCCAACGCGACTGCTCCGCGAAAGCGATCACTGACACCGTCCACATCTCCATCGTCATCGCCACAATGCACTCCAGCAGCTGAGGTACGGTTACCTAACAGGCGTGCGAATCGTGCCAGGGATTCCCGGTCTAGAGCAATCGATACCGTATTCTTCGTCATAGTCTTCTCCTTATTATCAAAAGTAGTGGAACAGCGAGTCCCCTGCGCAAACTTTCGTCAATCAGAGGGGATGTTGATTCTACGGGCACCTTGACGCGGGGTTTTTCGTTGGCTGACATCACCGCCGCGCTCTCGGGATCAAGAAAGCACTCTCATTGATGGAAAGGGTTGTCAATTACAAGCCAGCCCCTGGGCTAAGATTTCAACCAGAATAATTGGCTTACTTGTGCGTCATGGTTGTGGTGTTGGTAACAACCTGCACTAGTTGCATCATGCCGCGGTCTTCGTGGTCCAGGATGTGGCAATGCAGAACGTATATGCCGGTGAAATCCGCGAACTTGGTCAGTATCTTCACATAACCTCCTGGGGGAATCGCGAAATTATCCCACCAGACCCAAGGCGTCGGCGTTCTAACCGAAGCCCCACCGTTTTGCTTCGGATCCTTGATCTCCACAACCTGAAACGGATTGACATGGATGTGGAATGGATGGGCCGCCCCGTCGAGGTTGTCGTTATAGAGGGTCCACTCTTCGGTTCCGCCGAGGAGCATTGTTTGATCGATGTGGCCGCTGAACTGCTTGCCGTCGATCGTGTGGATCGGGGGAACCGGAAAATTCCTCTGGGACGGATTTGGTGTGGTGGCAAAATGGAGATCTCGTCTGACTTTGACGTCCCCGAACTTGAGATCCGCGAGGAATCCCGGCATCTTCGGAAACTCTGGCCGCGTCGGAAACGGCATGGGAGCGGTGATAGGGCTAACCCCAGTTTCTTGTCTTACGTCTACGGTGAGGAGAAGAGTTCCTCCATATGTCACGTTGAACCTGCCAGTAGTGCTCGGCGCCTGTACCAGTAAATCAATCCTGTTTCCAGGCGCAAAACTGCCGAAGGGTGCTTTCGACTTCGCGGGGACTGAAAACTTCGCATTGGTATCCGAGGGATCGTAGTTTCTCGGGTCGAACTGCACACCGTCCTGGGCGGTTTGCACCCACTTAATTCCATTCGGTTGATCCAGCGGCACGGCCGCCTGGTAACACGCATTCACAAGACGCCAGAACTGCATTTCGTTTGGGTTCATCTGCAAGAGGGGGGTGTATTGCCCGTTCACGAAAATCAGATCGGATGCTTGACTCACGCCGGCGGCGCGAAGCAGGGGAAGTACCGCCCCGTACTGCTGCAACACCAACACCTGTTGTTTGGTATAGAAGGGTCGCAGCTTATCGTCGTAATCGCCCTCAATGATCAGCGCACCGGCCATGCCATTAGCCAAGTTCAAGGCCGTCGATCCATGCTTATGAGCGTGATACCAGTGCGTTCCAGGGGCCTGGCCCATTACCGGGTTTTTGGGATCGCTCGCCTTCCATTCCGGAATCGTGAAACAGTTCGGAAAGGCGCCGATGTAAAACTGTGGCAACTGGTGCTGCGCCATTTCTTTCTTGTTTTGCACCCATAACTGTTGATCGTGTGGCAGCGCCGGGTTCCCCGGTGTCGGCGATTGACCCTGCCAGGGGGTGCTGTTGTCATAGGCCAGTAGCAGCTTCTTCTGCCATTCTTGCCACGCTGGAGGCCAGTCTGTCCACAGCATGGGCTGGTGGCCGTGCGCGCAGTTCGCGAAGACAGCTGCGAAGATAGCTGCTACAGACTGCTCGTTCACCAGCGGTTTGCCGTCGCGCCCCCGCGGAGAGGGCCGAATATTTAGCAGCACGTTATCGGAGATACCACTGGGACTGATGTGGGTACCATGAAAATGCAAATTGGTAGAACTCGACCCGTGGAAGCAGTTCGGTGGGTTTTCAAAACTGGGGTCACCTGGATAAGTGTTACCCAAGCCCTCGGTGACATTTTGATCGCAAGCTTTGCCCGTATCAGCAACGTCCAAGGTGCCAGGGAAGTTTTTGACGTCCACGTGGTTCAGGAGCGTGATTTGAACTCGGTCTCCCAAGCGCGCCCGCAGCGTGGGTGCGGGACTCGGGACGCGGGGATTCGGAGGCCAAATCCGCCTGCCGATCGGCGGTGCGCTCGCATCGTAGCCGGAGATATAACGCATCTGTCCGCTGTCTGGAACACACCCTGGTGCCAAATAGGTCTTATTTTCATCGAGGACTTTCAGTACGGCCTTTAGCGTTTTTCCGGAGCTCTTGATCTCCATTACAGATTGAAGCGGCTGGCCCGGGGGACAAGCCGCTGCCAGCGCCGCTTTTGCCCACGCTTTCGTGACAAAGGCCGGGAGCATCGAACTTATAGCCAAGCCCGACGCTACTGCCATGGCTTGTTGGAGGAAATCCCGCCGAGTAGATGCTGACTCCTCCTTAATGTTGGCTGACCCGTTGCGGTTCTCTTCGCTCGCTTGATCCGTGACGACCTTCTCTGCGGACATAGGGGAGTCTCCTCACTTAGAGTTGTTGCACCGCGGCTTCACGCAACTCGGGCCAGGGTTTTACGATGATGTACCGGCTGCGTCTTCATCGCTGACGTTACTTCTTCTTCGTGGTGTTGCCGAACGAGCCTTTCTTTGTGGTGCCGCCGAACGCACCCTTTTTCGTTTTGCCACCGAACGCGCCTTTTTTCTTACGCGTCTTTACAATTATTTTACCGGTTTCGCCGGGATGATTGACGCAAATGTAGGAAATCGTTTTGGGCGAGGGAAAAGAAACCTGACTGGAAGGTGCGTTGGGCGTTATCTGGAATTGAAGAAAGCCCTTCGGATTTGAAGCGCTGGGCGCTGGCCAATGGGACTTTGTTGGGTCGCCATTGAACCAGTAGACGCTGTCGTTCACGTACACCGTCTGCGGATTCGGTTTAAACACCGCTGGCACACCAGCCTTGATTGTAATCTTGAATATGGACATCGAAGGTTCCTCCTTATGCCTTCTGTAAGGTGACATCAGCCAGGAGCGAAAGGAGCAGTCTTGAGTGAGCGGCGGGAGTCTATCACAGCACACAATAGTTGCAAGGATTCTTGCAACGATAAATCCGGTTGACAACTACCGGCACTAAATCCGCAGCCCCGCCTCTTAACTATTAAGACGTACACGGTAGTCAACGAGAGTGATGTCGTACAGCGGTCACAAGTCCCTCGAGCCGTTCCAATATCTATCTGCACGCCCCAGAACAGGGCTGTATACTTACTGATGTCGCATCACGAGCGTTGATCTATTCTTGGCCTCTTTTCCGGGAATTGTGGGAACGTCGGGAACTGCTGACGAAGGTCTTAAACTTTTGGAAACGCAGTACGTTGCTATATCATAGCGACTGTCCCAAAACATATGCCCGCTTGGCTCAGTGGTAGAGCAATCACCTTTAGATTGCGTGTCTAAAGGACTTACAAGACCCTCCCTGACCCGTTGCGGACATTGTGCGGACTTTTCCTTGAGAGTACACAACCGCACTAAATAAAGAACTTACCTATACTAAGAAACCGCAAATTGGCAACTCAGCCAACCTTGGACCGCATGCCTCTTGTTGTCTCAAGCTGACGCTCTACCACAAGCGCAATATAGTCCCGATGCTTGTTGGGCCAGTGGGCGTGTTTGAAGCGTTGTTTGAGTCATCAATCTCGGATCTGTCTCCGAGGTTAAAAAAGAAATCGCCTTTAACGTTCGCTGAAAACCACGGCTCCTGTTTGCCGCCTGTACGCGCAGAGACTCGTTCGGCCACGCGACGGAACATAGTCTCAACCAACACTCCGGGCACGCGCAATTGCTTCGTCAGCTCGTCCGTGTAAGGGCTGTTCGAGCCCCCGCCATCATCGGCGGTATTGTCGGGAGCAGTAGCATAGGCGATCAGAGTACCGGTGGGCGCTCGCACCTGTGCGAGACCGCCTTGCGTCGAGCGGAAGCTCCGAGCAAAGGGATTGTTTCGACAAGCATCCAAAATCACAATGTTCAATGCATTCTGGGCGTCGTCCATTAGATTCAAAAGGGGTTTGATTGCTGCGATGATTCTCCCCCGGTGGTCGGTTTTGCCTATGATTTTCTGAGTGGTCTTTCTCCGGAGAGTATCGCCGACAGCGCAACCGTAAACGACCCCCTCGCGCGCACCGCGTCACCTGCTAAGCGCACGAACTGTTCAGCTGCCAGCCAACTCAATTCTTCTGCATTCTCAGCGACCTGGATCAAGTGGTGTAGGTTTTTCACCAGGGAAAATGGCACTGTGTTCTTAGCCAACCTATTGCTCTGGTTCGTTCTGCTTTTCGCACCGGTCAAAGCCTTCGGTGAGGTCGCTCCAGCGATGCCCATTGCGCGCGAGCAGCTGATCGGCCATCGCTGGACCAGCACTACCAGCCGCATAGTTCGGAAGATCTTTCGGGCGTTGTTCTGCCCAAGCATCTTTAATAGGATTAATCACTTTCCACTGAGCTTCGACTCCGTCAGCTCGTGTAAAGAGCGTCGCATCACCGCGCATTATATCCAGCAGGAGAGTTTCATAAGCAGAGGGTGGGGGAGAATTAAACGCAGTCCGGTAGCAAAACTCCATGTGCACGTTCGCTGTGCGCATCTCTGACCCAGGATATTTTGCGCCGAAGGCTAATGTGATTTCTTCGTCAGGCTTGATACGTAATGAAATAACGTTTGGGTTAATTTGCTCGTTGGGTGTTCGCGCAAATAGCGCCTGCGGAGTGCGCTTCAAATGTACAGCTATCTCCGTCAATGGCTGTGCCAGCCGTTTGCCGGTGCGCACATAAAATGGAACACCGGCCCAACGCCAGTTTTCTATTTGAAACTCAAGCGCAACGAAGGTCTCAGTAAGAGAGCCTCCGGAAACTCCGTGCTCATCTCGATAGCCCGGCACCAGCTCACCATCAATTGCGCCTGATCCATACTGACCGCGCACGGTTCGTTTGGCGATTTCGTCGAAAGTCATACGTTGCAGTGAACGCCACACCTGCACTTTCTCTTCGCGCACCGAGTTGGCGTCGAACGCGACTGGAGGCTCCATCGCGGTCAAGGCTACCAGCTGCAGGAGATGATTCGCCACCATGTCGCGAAGCGCGCCAGCCTGCTCATAGTAACCAGCGCGACTACCGACGCCGATAGATTCGGCCGCTGTGATTTCGACGTAATCTACATAGTTCCTATTCCAGACCGGCTCAAATAAGGAGTTACCAAAACGAAAGACAAGAATATTCTGTACGGTATTTATTCCGAGGTAGTGATCTATGCGATAGATCTGATCTTCGTCGAATACCTGTGCAAGCTTTTCGTTAAGAGCGTGCGCGGAAGCGAGATCATGACCAAATGGTTTTTCAATAACAACTCGCGTCCAACCCTTTTCTTCATCCGCCAACCCTGCGGCGTCGAGGCCATCGACAATCTTCGGAGCGAGCGAAGGCGGCGTCGCAAAATAGAAAAGCCGGTTACTGCCGGTGTCGCCGTCTGCTTCTAATTCTGCGAGCCTCGCCCTGAGCTTGTTATAGGTTCCGGGATCATCAAGTTCTCCCGACAGATAATGCAGCCGCGGCGCGAGTCTCTGCCAGTCGGCGTCGCTCAACTTCCCATCTTTTGATTCTGTTAGGCCCTTTCTTATCTGCTCGCGAAAAACTTCTTGACTCAATTCATTACGTGCTACGCCCAACACCATGAATTGATTAGAGGTGCAGCCAATGCAGGCCAAATGAAAAAGAGCCGGAACCAACTTCCGGCGGGTCAAATCGCCGGTTGCGCCAAAGATCACGGCAACGCATGAATCCCCTTGCGGCAGCGGCGGACTGTCAAACTCGACGGGTTTAGCTTCAACAACCACCGGCAGTTCGTTAGCCTTCATCTTCTTTCTCCACGTGACCGCCAAACCCAAAACGCATTGCCGATAGTACACGCGCTGAGAAATCGCCATTGCCTCGAGAGGTAAAACGCTGATACAGCGCCGCACTCAATACGGGCGCCGGGACGCTTTCGTCGATGGCTGCCAAAATAGTCCAACGGCCTTCACCTGAATCGGCAACCTGCCCTGAGAAATTGCTCAGGTCAGGCTGCTTTTGCAGAGCGATTGCAGTTAGATCCAGCAACCAGGACGCAACCACGCTGCCGTGACGCCACAACTCGGTTATGTCACCCAAATTGAAATCATATTCATAGTATTCCGGATTCTTAAGCGGGGTTGTTTCGGCGTCGATAGCATGATCGCGCGTGCCAACGTTCGCATGCCGCAGAATGTTCAGTCCTTCGCTATAGGCAGCCATCAGTCCATATTCAATGCCGTTGTGTACCATCTTGACGAAGTGCCCGGCGCCGGCTGGCCCACAATGTAAGTAACCTTCCTCAGCCGTGCCTTTTCCCGACTTCAGCATGTCGCGCTCGTTGCTTCCTGGCGCCAGCGACTTAAAAACAGAATCCAGATGCTGGACCACTTTCTGCTCGCCGCCGATCATCAGGCAATATCCGCGTTGCAGGCCCCAAACGCCGCCGCTGGTCCCGACATCAACGTAATTAATACCGCGAGACCGGAGTTCGTTGAATCTCCTGATATCGTCAATGTAGTGTGAGTTGCCCCCGTCAATAATGATGTCGTTCGTCTCTAAGTGCAGACTCAACTCTTCGAGCGTGTGATCAACGACCGCAGCCGGAATCATAAGCCACACGACGCGCGGTTGCGCCAGATGGTCTATAAAGTCTTTGAGCGATGATGTACCAATGGCTCCTTCACCGGTAAGTGCCGCGACCGCCTGTGAGTCTGTGTCAAATACAACGCACTCGTGTCCGCCGCGAAGGAGTCGGCGAACCATATTCGCGCCCATTCTGCCAAGACCAATCATCCCAATCTGCATGTGCTTTGCACCCTTCGTGTTCGTGACCGCCAAAAAGGAATCACTCTCCCGGATTACGTTGATTGTTTATTGAATTAGAGGCGATCTCGTCGACGATTTTACTGTGGCCATTCCGATGGAAAGCACTCCTCGCACTGTAGCTCAATGAATTCCAGCCACTCGCGAACCTCGGCTTCCACCGGCAGATCGTGATCGATTTTTATGCTTTTGGTGCTAAAGACTGCGCCCCAACGGTCCGCTACAACAATCGCTAAATCGATGGCATTGTCCGCAATCTGTTCCGGATGCTTGAGGTATAGATCCGTTACCTTTTCGTCGCTATCAGACAAAAGCGGGAACGGCAGCGCCAAATTCTGCGCTAGCTGACGCAAACGATCTAATTCATCAGTCGAGATCGCAAGTACTGCAGCCTCCTCCTGTTCATAGTCGCCGTAGTGTTCCGCGATCTCCCGGAGCAACTGCTTACATTTTTGACACTCAGCCGAACGGAAGAAGATGAGCACCAGATTCCGATGCTGCTTGTAGTCCCATGGGCCAACTTGACCATCGCGATTAACCGCCGACAAACGGAAATTAGGTATGAGCTGCCCCGTGCTTAATTTGGCCGTCGTTGTTTCAGTTGCCACTCTTATTACCTTAGTTGTAGTTTTTCCGCTTTGACGACCTCTGAGGAATCCGTGCTCATTTGAGCCCAGTTCCGCGGCACGGAAGAAACCAGAGGTTCGATCCGCGTCGCCCGGACCACCTTGTTTCATGTTGCCGAAATAATAGGTTGGTTCCTTAACGCTTTCAAGCGACACAATTGATTCTGTGAGCAGCGATTTGGTCACGCTGCCTTCCGCCAATCGGCGAGAAATTGTTCGAGCCCCTTGTCTGTAAGCGGATGATTAATGAGTTGGGCCATCACCTTGAACGGCATTGTCGCAACGTCGGCGCCAATGCGCGCTGCTTCGATAACATGAATGGGATGGCGAATGCTCGCCGCGAGTACTTCGGTTCTCCAATGTAGTTGTTATAGATTTCAACGATGTCGCTGACGAGTTCCAGACCGTTCTGCCCGATGTCATCGAGTCGGCCCATGAACGGGCTAATGTAGGCAGCGCCTGCTTTCGCAGCCAGGATTGCCTGCGCAGCAGAAAAGCAAAGCGTGACGTTTACCTTAATCCCCTCCGATGTTAGCTGGCGCGTGGCCTTCAACCCGTCAGTAGTGAGCGGACACTTAACCACCACGTTGGCTGCGATCGCCGTGTATTCGCGCCCCTCGCGCAGCATGCCTTCAGTGTCGAGACTGGTGACTTCGGCAGAAACATCACCCTTGACCAGCTCGCAGATGGCCGCAACGTGCTGCTTAAAATCAACGCCTCCCTCTTTTGCCACAAGGGAAGGATTGGTTGTAACTCCATCAACTAAACCCAAGGCGGGCGCCTTCACGAATTTCATTCAAGTTTGCCGTGTCGAGAAAAAACTTCATCAGACTTTCCTTTTCCGGCCCATCCAAGGAACATTGCGATTCCTGGACCCGGCCGTGATTTCATATCCTAATCACTCACTAACGTTACGCCGGATTCATGTCAGGTGACGACGGTGTTACCACCTGTTCAGGCGAGTGTTTCCACTTGCTTGTCTGACCTGCGCTCCTGACAAACGAGTAGCGGCTCCCATTCCCTTGGTTGGCGCAAAGTTCACCGATCAAATTCGTGACTTAAACGCGCAAGGGCGAGAGCTCCTAACGCCAGACCAAAATCCCGTAGCGCGATGTCGTAGTAGCCTGGGCGGGCCGGGCTGTCGATAATCTGTTCCATCTTTCGTGTCCTCCCAATGCTGAAGAATTCCAATGCTGAAGAATTGATATCAACTTAAGTGAAGGTCCACATGGTTCCTAGCGTGAAAACACTTGTTCTGCACAAGTGATCTCACGCTCATTCATCGCTCTTGGGATCGCTTCGTACGTATTATGATGGTATAGCGATGCGGTCTGGATATGACCGGACTGTGGAGTAACTGAAGAGAAAAAGAAGTGAAGAACAATCGAATCATCCAGGCCGCTGCTGACCTGTTTCCGGGCTACTTTGCTATCGTCATGGCGACTGGAATTATCTCAACGGCCACGTTCTTGTTGGGAATGAAATGGCTGGCTTGGACGCTGCTGGCTATTACTGTTGTCGCTTACGCAATCCTTTGGCTCTTGCTTGCGATCCGTTTGATATGCTTTTTCCCGCGTGTCAAAGCCGATCTCACCGATCATACGCGCGGGCCGGGGTTCTTTACGGTTGTGGCTGGAACCTGCGTGCTTGGCAGTCAGTGGCTGATCATAACCGGGCGTCACCAGGAGGCGATGTTTCTGTGGTTCTTAGGCCTCTCACTCTGGACGCTGGTCATGTACACGTTCTTCGCTGCTGTCACTGTGCGGGAGAATAAGCCTCTATTCGAAACCGGAATCAGCGGTACATGGCTGCTCGCAGCGGTCGCGACGCAAGCAATCTCGGTGTTGGGAACGCTGCTGGCTGATCACTTTGGATCATATCGCGAGCCTGTGCTTTTCTTCACACTCTCTATGTTTCTGCTCGGCT
>JBGTLE010000272.1:0-2875 GCA_041744295.1 Pyrinomonadaceae bacterium
AACGCTATAAATATCCAACTGATGATCGTTATTGAGCGTGGGCGTTTGTCCATCGTGTTAGGTGCCGCATAACGAGAGGTTCATCGCATGGCGCGAGACGGCATTTCGTCTCATCTCGTAGGCCGCCGCCACAGTCATCCCTTAAATCTTGTTCATCCTGTCTAAGTTTGTCCTGTTATGAAGCAAGTCATTGACAAGAGTTACAAGATTTACAAGTTGAGGCCCTGCGGCGCTGGCTCCGGTTTAACCGCTAATTTCGGTTTCGTCAGGATCAGAATTGATCTCCTGTCCGAAAGTCATCCTGTGGCCGTCCGGAGTTCTAATGGCAAATTCTCGCATCCGCCAGGGTTTGTCGGCAGGCTCGTGGATTCCTGACACGCCGTTCTTCAGAAATTCAAGATACAGATCGTCAACCGAATCGACCGTCACATACGCGAAGTACGAGTGATCGCCAGTCTCAGATGCTGGCATTGCGTCTGGGCACTCACCCAGCATCAATCGAAACTGATCCCGCGACAGAAATGCCCAGCCCTCGACCTCGAAGTGAAGCGTGAAGCCGAGTTGGTCACGGTAGAACGCGACCGACTTCTGAAGCTCGGGTACGGCTAGTACGCATTGGACTCGGGTCAACTGTGCCATTTTTCGCCTCCGGCGACTCCCGCCATTTCATATCTGGCGGATGAATTGACGATGAACATCCCGACTGCCTATCAAAAGGGCTTCGAAGTATTCAGAACGCGGCATTATGCATCACATTTTAAAACTCATAGCGCCGTCCCCAGTCCAAGAACAAAGCTCAAAGTACAAAACTCAAAAGCCAGCGGCGAGTCAATTCTTCATTAGCTTAATGTCCGAAAAACTGGACTTACTTTCGCTATTTCCGGAGAAACTTAGTACCACCGCGCAACGTAACAGTATGTCCAACGCGTCCCGCATTCCATCATAAGGAGTCACAAAACCCAATGATGAATTTCAATAGACAGGCTCTCTCTCTGCAATTAATTGCGCTTTTGTTGCTTGTGCCCGCATTGCCCGTCATGGCGCAGACGCAGGCTGGTGCGCAAGGTGGCACGTCAGCGGTGCCCAAGATCCAGTTTGAGGAATACACACTGCCCAACGGTTTGCAGGTCATCCTGCACGTTGACCGCAAGCTTCCGGTGGTGCACGTCAATCAATGGTTCCACGTCGGTTCGAAGAACGAGCGCGCGGGCCGTAGCGGCTTTGCGCACCTTTTCGAGCACATGATGTTTCAGGGTTCGAAGAACGCTGAGAAGGAATACTTCTCGTACGTCGAGGCTGCTGGAGCTAACCTCTTCGAGGGCGGAGTGAACGGCACGACCAACCAGGACCGTACCAACTATTTCGCCACCGTCCCTTCCGGAAATTTGGAGAACCTCCTCTGGCTGGAGTCAGACCGCCTCTTAACTCTTCCCGAGGCGCTCACGAAAGCGAAACTCGACAACCAGCGTGACGTGGTGAAGAACGAACGCCGGCAAGGACTCGAGAACCAGCCGTACGGACGCTGGTTCAAGCTGCTGATGGAAAACCTTTACCCGGCGCGCCATCCTTACTCGACCGACGTTATCGGCAGCCACGAGGATTTGACAGCCGCATCGCTCGATGATGTCAGGGACTTTTTTAAAACCTATTACACTCCAAACAATCTCTCGCTAGTAATTGCCGGCGATTTTGATCCGGCGGAGGCAAAGCGTCTCGTCGAGAAATACTTCGGCACGATTCCACCGGGTCCCTCGCTCGAGCGTCCGGCCAAGGGCATGTCGCAGCTAGAAGGCGAGAAGATCGTGGAAGTTAGTGATCGCGTGCCGCAGGAGCGGACTTACTTCGCCTGGCACACGCCCGCCTTTTTCGATCCCGGCGATGCCGAGCTGGATCTCGCTTCCACGATTTTGACTGACGGACTTTCGGCTCGACTCAACAAAACGCTTGTGTACGACAAACAGGTTGCGTCCGACGTGACCTCTTTCCAGTGGTCGCGGCAGTTGACGAGCAGCTTCGTCATCTGGGCAACCGCCCGACCGGGATCGTCGTTGACTGAGGTCGAGCGGCTCGTGACCGACGAGATAGCTCGCCTCGCCAAAGAGGGACCTACTGCTGCTGAACTCAATCGGGCGAAAACCAAGTGGGAGTTCGGATTTGTCACCGGCCTGGAGCGCATTGGCGGCTTCGGCGGCAAGGCCGATCGTTTGAACCAATACAACACCTTTCTCGGCGAACCAAACCGGTTCGATAAAGACTTCGCACGGTATCGCGACGCCAGCGTCGAAAGCGTGCGCGACGCAGTGTCGCGTTGGCTAAACACACGCAACCGTCTGCTGGTTCGCTTTCGACCCGAGAAGTCTGGCCGCGAAGCCCAGATAGCAGTTGACCGTTCGAAGATGCCGGCGCTGGGTGGCGACAAGCCTTTCTCAGCACCCGAAGTGAAAACCGCAAAGCTTGAAAACGGCATGGAAGTCTTCGTAGTCGAGCGAACGGATCTGCCTAAGGTGGCTGTAACGCTCGCGACTAAAGCGGGCGGCGTGCAAGACCCTGCCGGCAAAGAGGGCCTGGCTGATCTAACTCAGCAGACGGTTAAGCGGGGAACGAAAACTCGACAGGCGCTTGAAATAGAAGACGCGCTCGGGGACCTGGGCACAAGCATTGGCGGTTTCACGGGTTATGAGAGCACACGATTGAACATGGAAGTGCTTAAGCGCAATCTGTCTCCGGCACTTACGATATTGTCCGATGTGGTGCGCAACCCATCCTTCCCGGCCGCGGAGATCGACCGCGAGAAGAAGCAGCGGCTCGACAATCTCTCGCAGCAGTCACAGGACCCGAACGCTGTCGCAACGCGCGTGGGCCAGATGGTCGCTTT
>JBGTLE010000273.1:0-12885 GCA_041744295.1 Pyrinomonadaceae bacterium
ACGGCTCGATCGCATCACGCTCGCAGATGCAGCACTGAACCGGCACGAGCGTTAAGCCCTCGGCCCATTCAGGCGTAATCGCGCTTTGCTCGTTAGTGGCTTTTGACAGCACTACAAACTCTCCTGGTAACGCAGTCTCAACTCGACTGCCGTCGATGCACTGCAATCCGGTTTGGTCGAGAAACTCGCCGCGGCCTTTTCGGCCAGCTGCACTGTCTCGTTAACGTTAAGCGTGCCATTGATGATGTGTGCTGAATTCAAGATGTGAAGTCCGGGCACCGACGTGCTAACGGCAGGTAAGCGATCAGAATAGTGCAGCGTCGGAATTGGAAAGACATGTCGCACCCTCGAGACGCGAAATGAGATCAGGTCTGAGCTGCTAAACTGAGGGTACATGCGTGTCAGCGCATCGATAAACCGATGCTCGATTTCTTCATCGGTTAAGCTGAAGGCTGGGTCGTCAGGTGCGACGTACTTTGGTAAATAGACAAGGGCGTTGCCCCCGAAGTGTTCGCGGTCAACCAGCGCAGACATTTCGATAACGGCGGTGAAAGGAACCTCATTGTCAGTGATGTTAGTAACGTAGAAGTTTGTTAGTGGCTGCTTCAACAGCAGCGAGGCGCAGATTATTCCCTGGTACTGAATACCATCGAGAGCCTGCTTTTCCTCAGCCGAGAGTCCTGAACACATGCGGGCTGCCACCGGCGCAGGTCCGGTAAACACGACTTGATCAAACAATTCGCGTTGCTCGTGTTCGAGTTCCAGGCTGATGCTACCGTTGCTCAACCCGTCAATCTTTCGGACTGGTACTCCCAGTTTTACCTTCACGCCCTCTTCAATGAGCAACTGGACGAAGCGTTCGAGGATTCGCGCATACCCGCCGGGAACATAACCAAACATCTCTTTCTTCAAACCAGTGCGTCGTGCGGCGTACATGCGTTGGATGGTTGCCCAGATAAAAGCGGCGGAGGTCTGCTTGTAGTTGTCGCCCAGTTTCGCCCGCAGCAGCGGCAACCAAATTTTTTCGCAGGTGCGGCGCCCGGAAAGGCGTCGTAGCCAATCTGCGACGAGGATGCTTTCCAGTTTCTTCCAATCCTTCACTCTTGATGCGTAAAAGATGGTCGCTCCAAGCCTGAGCTTGTCCGGCAGATTGAGCGGAGGAAAGCGCAGAAATTCCATCGTGTTCGACATCGAATAGAGTTGCCCGTCCGTGTAGAAGCCCGTGCGTGTTTCGACCCAACGGATCTCCTTTTCCAGATTCAACTCTTCCAACAAGCAGCGCAAGCGGGTATCTGAGAGAAGCGTTACGTGATAGTGACGATCCCAAACAACATCGCCGATCGTCCATGGGCTTGCCAGGCCGCCCAGATGATCTGCACTTTCAAACAACGTCACATCCTTGCCTTGCTGCCGTAACCGGAGGGCGAGCGTCATTCCCAGCAACCCGCCACCAATAACCGCCCAATGTTGTGAGTTAGTCGGTTGAAGCATTAGGGCCACACGTTCGTATGCTCTGTGACTATACGGTCGTGAATTGTATAGATTAGTCCACACGCCTGACACGCGATCTCTTGAGAGCACGTTACATCTTGCTCCCGAAAACGCAGTACCAAGCGTCCACACCGACATACACAGCCCACGGAGGTCGAAGGATGACCGACGGTCAAATGGAAATCGGGAACGGACTTTGTAACGAGCGAACCCATGCCGATCATAGCGAAGCGACCAATGACGAGATCGTTACCGATTGTGCAGCCTGCGCCAATCGTCGCGCCTTCTCGGACAAGGGTAGGCAGTGTGTGTTCGTCAGGCTCGGACGGTCGCAAGAACTTTAGGTCTGGGGTGGTGGCTCGTGGAAACCGGTCGTTGGTGAAGATCGTTCCGGCGCTAATCATCACACCATCTTCAATGGTAACCGCGGCACAAATGTAGACGAAGGCGTTAATTTTTACGCGGTGGCCGATCCTTACTCCGTAAGCAATGTAGCTCTTTTCGCCAATGATGCATTCGTCGCCAATGCGAGCGGAGCGGCGAATGTGCACGTTGTCCCAGACGTAAGTGCCGGCGCCTATTAAGACGCCGTCTTCGATGATTGCCGTGGGATGGACGCTAGTTGTCATGCGATGTTATTTGATTCGATCAAGAACTTTGGCACGTGGGCGATCGGACCCCTCCCGACAGTTGTCCACTGGTTCTGTCTGAGCGACCGGTAAGCAGCTTCGAGCACTTCAACCGAAGCCAGTGCGTCGTCTGCGGTAATCAAGAGTTCCTCATCGCCGTTTATCGCACGCGAGAAGTTTTCAATCTGACTGCGAAACGCCTGAACCTTGTTGTAACCATTCCCAAAAACAACCCAGTCGGAGCCGGAGGCGTGGCGGTATTTCGACTCCTTCCAACCGATTTTAATAGAACCCTGTGTACAGTAAATGCTGATGTAATTCTCCTGTTCCTTGTTGATGCTCCACGAAAGGTCGATATTTCCCATCGCCTCGCCGACGCTGCGCACGAAGATATGGACGGTCTCTTCGACGCCTAAGCACTGACTGCGCTTTCCTTCTACGACCTGGACCTCCGCGAGCGGGCCGAGAAAGTAACGCATCAAATCCACCGAGTGTGCGCCGTTATCGATCAGAACTCCGCCGCCGCTGATCGAACTGTCAGCGTTCCAGCGCCGCGACATGTCGACCCGCGAAGTGAACGAGTTTTCAAACAGAACGACTTCGCCGAACATTCCCGACGTAAGCATGCTCTTAGCGCGGACCACCTCCTCGACGTAGCGAAACTTCGAGGCCATCGTCAATTTCATGCCAGACGCCCTCGCTGCATCGCACATCACATGCGCGCTATCGGCATCAATGCTGAAAGGCTTTTCGCACAGTACGTGAGTATTACGTTCAAGGAAGAAGAGACTGATTGCTGGGTGGGTAATTGGAGGAGTGCAGACGATAAGAGCATCGAGCTTGACGCCCTCGGCCATCGCTTCGTAGGAGTCAAAGGCCGGACATCTCACTTCTTCCGCCAGCGCCGTGGCCGCATCAGCACGAATGTCCGCAATGGCAACGAGCTTTGCCGTCTCGCAAACCTTGAATGCCTGGGCGTAAGCCTGAGCGATACCGCCGGCTCCGACCATCCCGAACTTAAGTTTGTGCTTCATCTTTCTCGACCCGACATTAATGTAACGACAATCGCGCAACCGCGTCCTGAACGGCATCCGCGATGTAATTGATGTGCTTGTCTTCGTAGTTTTCGTTCCAGGGCAGGACCAGCACGCTTTCAAGCGCTTCAAATGTTCCTTTGAAACGCGCTCGCTCATAGTTCAGCGCTTCGGTGCGGGCCAGGGTGAATGGGTAACCACTCGTGCCGAACGTGCGCTGCTGCTGAAAAACCTCGCACATGAATGCGGGCTTCTGGATATAGCGCGGCGCAGAAGCTATGCCTTGCTCTTTGAGGAGCCGGGCAACGCCGTTCGCTCCGCCGGAAATGAGTTCGCGGTCAACCTGGAGGCAGTATTTCCAATATGTGTGAACGTTCGCAGGATTTAAATGTGGAGTTTCAAGGCCGCGAAGACCGCGCAGTCTTGCCGTGAGCTTATGAGCCATTGCAATGCGGCGCTCAACTACCGAATGAAGCTTCGGAAGCTGGGCCAATGCCACCGCACCCTGCAACTCGCTTAGTCGATAGTTAAGTGCCAGGAAGTAGTGGTCCGGATCGGCGTCGCCGTAACCCCATGCTTTATTGATGAAGAGAAACATCCGGCGGGCAAGCGCTTCATCGTTGGTTACCACGATGCCGCCTTCGCCAGTCGTAATATGCTTGCCCTGTTGCAGGCTGAAACAACCGATCGTGCCTATCGTTCCGACCAATCGGCCTTGGTGCCTGGCCAGAAAGGCCTGCGCACAGTCCTCGATAACCGGCAGGTTTCGCCCGCGCGCGACCTCCATGATCTCACCCATTTCGCAGGGATTTCCAAACAGGTGAGTCACGACAATCGCCCGGGTGCGCTCACTCAAACAGGCTTCGATCGTGCTTGCGGTCACGTTGTAAGTCTTCTCATCCACGTCGGCGAAAACAGGGATTGCACCCTGATACAGAATCGGCGAGAGGGCACCCATGTCGGTAATCGGCGAGGTAACAATCTCTTCGCCGGGATTCGGATCAACTGCGGCGATAGCAGCATGAATCGCAGCCGTCCCCGAAGCGCAGGCTATTGCCTGCTTCAGACCCAGGAGACGAGCAAACTCGCTTTCAAAACTCTTGACGAAGGTTCCCTTGGTGCTGGTAAGCGTGCCGCTTTGAATCACCTCGCTAAGCAGCGCTAGTTCTTCCGCGGCAAGCGTCCGACCCGAGGCATCCTGGTCAGAAGGCAGCGTGAGCAATTCCCGGACGGTCATTTGACTCATATGTTTCTCCGGCGAGTTGTAGGGCCTATTACTCTTAAAAGACTAAACGATAGGTTTTCGCAGGGGATGTGGCGGCGCGTCTGGCAACAACTCGCTCTGGCGGGGTGTTTGAGCAGGGCTTTCATGTGCGCTTGTGCGCAGTGCGAGTAATTTGAGCATCAAGCAGAGATGCCCGGCCATGGTCTTCAAAACTTTCATCTTCGAGTGTCCAAACAGCCGCACGTCAAGGGTGGTCGGATACTCAACTATCTTTGCTCCGCGTAGATCGAGTTTGCCAAGCATCTCTGGGATCCCGAGGAATCCTCCCTCTCGCACGCGCAGACTAAAAACCGCCTCCCGGCGATATACCCGAAAGCAGCTAGTGTAGGTATGCAGCTTCTGGCTAAGCACGCGACGGTAAAGGAAGGATGCACCCTTGGATAAAAAGAGTCTCCACCCTGGCACATTGCGCACCCCGCCTTGCGGATGATAAGGCGACGCCGTGACTAGATCGACACCTTCTGCAAGCAACGGAATCATTTTGCTCAACTCGTGTGGGTCGTATGTGCAATCGCAATCCATCGAGCAAACAATCTCGGTTTCCGCACGACGTACGCCATCCAGGATAGAGGCAGCCACTCCAAGGTTTTTCGGGTGCTGCAGAAATGCGCAGTTGGACCAAGTCCCGAAGAGTTGTTGCAAGGCCGCGTAAGTGCCGTCGCTACTGCAGTCGTCAACGAAGATGAAATGCAACTCGTAGTTGCACTTCAAGGTCACCTCTACGCTTCTCAAAGTATTCGCGAGGTAAGGCAGAATCAGTTCCTCGTTGAAACAGGGTACGATGACGCTGACCGTCGTACGAAGAGCACCCGTCATTTCAGGAGCGACCGGGGATTCAACCTGGGACGATACATGCAGGACCGGCCTGCGTCTTTCGACCATGCCGCTCAGGTCACTCCAATCGTTCCGAATCGCCTTTGGTTCTGGCGCTGGTGCAATGCCATGCACATGGTCAAGCCCAAGATAATCAGCCATTCCGACGAAGTGATACTTATGAAAGTAGTCCTCAAGCACCCAGGCCATCTTGTCTAAATTTCGGTAGTGCCGAATCTTTGTGAGAAATGAGGCGCTGCTTATTCGCGGCTGCTCGGGGTCGAGTTCCCAGACATGCGCGTACATCACGAACGGTGCGTCGTAAGTCTTATGCCAGTGTTCGACCACATGTTTGAGCAGCGTGTGCGGGAACTGACGAAAATAGTTGCCTCCGGCAATCGGAACTCGCCAGCCTAAAAGACTGCAGGTGGAGATAGGGAACTCCCAGATTAGCCTTTCTCCAGCCTAGTGCTGATGAGCAAAGCAGCGCCACGGTTCGCGATTGAAAGCTCTCGCCATCGGCACCAGACTTGAATCATAGGCATAGCCCTGTTCGGCCAGAATATCGAGCGCCCACAAGTCTTCCGGTGATGACCAGCGCCGCGAGGAGCGATAGCCGAGAACTTCAGTTTCGCTAGCGCGCTCAACCGCGTCTCGCGAACGCGAAAGGTCATCTCGAAATTCCTCAGGTGTCATCCGCCGGGTGCTGCGCCGATAGAGTCCCCTGCTTCCCAACTCATGACCGCGGCGCGCAACCTCCTTGATGAGATCTGGTTGCCGATCAGCTACCCAGCCGAGCACGAAAAAAGTAGCTTTGATGTTGAACCTCTCGAGGAGATCGAGAGCTCGCAACGTGTTCTTTTCCAATCGTGTCTCGAAACGATCCCACTGGCTACGCTGGATCAACCCATTAAAGGCTTCGACGTGGAAATAGTCTTCCAACATCACGGTTAGAAGATTATGTTTTTCTGGCGGCTGGTGTGGGATTTCCATCTTTAGCTAGCCTTCAGACCCTGAGCCTGACCAATCAGGAGGTTGCAGATGTAATCCGCAATGCGTTTTCCGCTGTCGCCGGCCCCGAATGGATTTGCAACCATCCCGCCGCTATTGACCCAGCTATCGTCGCGATATGCCTCCTCGAGCATTTCGGCTAATCGCTCCGGCTTGCTTCCTACCAGCCGTGCAATGCCGCTCTCAATTGCCTCAGACCGCTCAGTGTTCTCTCTAAGCACTAGCAGTGGTTTGCCTAGTGTCGGTGCTTCTTCTTGCAGTCCGCCGGAATCAGAGACAATCAACCAGGCGTTCGTTAACAGCATGATGAAGTGGTTATAGATGAGCGGCTGAATGAGGTGGATCCGAGGGTGTTCGGAAAGAATAGAACGCGCCGCAACCGCGACTGCCGGATTCAGATGCACTGGAAAAATCAGAGCCACGTCCGGATGGCTTTCGACGAAGTTACGGACGACACGGAGATAAGCAGTCATCGGAGCGCCAAAACTTTCGCGCCGGTGGGCAGTAAGGACGATTCGCTTTTGGCCGGCAGTCAATCGGAGGAGGGCTCCTATGGCGGGACTAACCGGTGCCAGTTGTAGAATTGCCTTAAGTGAATCCACGCCAGGATTGCCGGTAACGACTATCTTATCGCTGCTTACGCCTTCTGCCAGAAGCCTGTCGCGGTTGGCTTCGGTTGCGGCAAAGTGGAAACTTGCAAGCCTCGTGATCAGCCGGCGGTTCATCTCTTCGGGATAGGGGGAATACATCTCGTCGGACCTCAGTCCTGCCTCAATATGCGCGACCGGGATTTCGTTCTGAAAACCCGCCAGCGCCCCGGCCATGGCGGTCGTGGTATCTCCCTGTACAAGTATGAGATCGGGCTGCTCCTGGCGGAGGACAGGATCAAGCGACGCAATCAGGCGCGCGCAAAGTTGATTCAACGTCTGGTTGGGACGCATCGCTCGCAGGTCGTGATCGATGCTTATCCTGAACAGCCGGATCAGTGGATAGAGAAGGTCGGTATGCTGAGTTGAGGCAACGTTGACCGTTCGCACCATCGCCGCGATGTTTAGCTCGCTGATCACGGGCGCCATCTTAATCGCCTCCGGACGCGTGCCAAAGATGGTCATCACTTTGGCGGCGCGACCGATCGCGGACCTTGCCGGTTTGACGGAATCACGCCAGCCAGGCCGATCAAGCTGTGGGAGGTTCATACTCAAGGTTCAGCACTTTCGCAGCGTGGGTGCGAGAAGGATTTCTCGGAAAGAGTCGGTTGGCAAAGGGGAGACCTAGCCAAGGTTAGAAACGTCGAAGTGTCGTGGGAACTAACACGGACAACAGGAACTCTGGGAGGCCCGTTTAGCTTGATGTGATCTGCTGGTAGCGAGGCGCTTGCTGGATGTGAAGGACCGGATCGAGGAGGATCCCACACTCAGAGACTACCGTAAGAACTCGGAGGTTTCAATAGTGATGTTCAAGGAACCCGCGGATTAAGTGTCATCGCCTGGCGCAAGTCTAGAGATTTCCCTGCTTGCGCCGAGCATACAGAGCCTCCCCGCCGGGGCGACCAAGGACTGAAACCCTTGGCCTACTCAACGAAACCGGAAGAACGTCGCTTTCCAGACTGGCAGTCATGAGGGTCAGTGGTCCGATCCCTCGGCTCCACCAATATTGCAACACTTAGGGCCACCATATCGGTGGCCCTTGGTTGTTTCGTGTGCCCAGAATTTGCCAACCTCTTGATTATCGCTGTGTCTCTGGTTGTACTTCGACGCGGCAAAGTGGCTTTGAACGTGGGCTGCGGCCTGGTTCGGCTAGTGATATTGAGTCGAAGCTCGAAGCCTTGAATCATTCCGACCGCCCGGACTTCTAGTTGAAGACCTCACCGATCGAAACCGAACCGACGCCATTAGTTGGCAGCGAGACTGATGTTGGCGACTTTCGAAAAGTTACACCGCTCGGGTCGACGAGTAGCCGTAAGGGAATTTAGGCGCTGGCGCTGAGATCGTGACGCTCGAGTTTGAGGTACAGGCCGCGACGGGTGAGACCGAGTTCGCGAGCCGCGCGCGAGATGTTTCCGCCGTGTCGTCGCAAAGCCTCGGCGATCATTCGGCGTTCAACTTCAGCCAGCGCATCGGCCAGAGTTACGTTTTGCAGGGTCGCACTCGGCATTGACGCGAGCGTTGAAGCCGAAGTGGTTGGGGTAGTCGGAGACGCTGTGCGTTTGAGTTCAGGAGAGAGCTGTTCCGGGCTGATCACCGTTGCATCTTCGGCGCGAGCCACGACCCGCTGGATCTCGTTGCACAGTTGGCGCACGTTGCCAGGCCAGTCGCAAACCATCAATAGATCAACCGCTTGAGGTGTGATCTGAATGTCCTTGCGACCAAATCTCGCCGAATAGTGGTTGATGTAGTAATTAACGATCGTCGGAATTTCCGATCTTCGTTCCCGCAACGGCGGCACTCGCAAGCGAATTACGTTCAGGCGGTAATAGAGGTCCTCCCGAAACTGGCCCTGGGCCACCATCTCTTCCAAATCGGTGTTGGTTGCCGCGATGATGCGCACGTCGACTTTACTCGGCCGCTGTTCACCCAGCGGCTGGATCTCGCCTTCCTGCAAAAAACGCAAAAGCTTTGGCTGCACATCGAGCGGCAGGTCGCCGATCTCGTCAAGAAAGAGCGTACCGCCTGAAGCTGTTCGGATAACTCCTTGAGAATCGGCAACGGCGCCGGTAAAGGCACCGCGTCGATATCCGAAGAGATAACCTTCGGAGAGTTCCTTCGGCACGGCGGTGCAGTTAAAGGGAATGAAAACTTTAGAGCGGCGCGCTGACAAAGCGTGTATGGCACGAGCCACCAGTTCTTTTCCGGTGCCGGACTCGCCGGTGACCAATACGGTCACATCTGAAGACCTAATCTTATGAACTTCTTCAACCAGTTGCGTCATTGCGGGACTTGAATGAATGAAGCCCGGCATCAAGCTAGTGCCCGTCAATTCGGCGGATTGCTGTGTGCTCGCGCCTTTGCTGGTTCCGGCGCGTAAAGCGCAAACATCCATCCCCAGTTCGACAACTCGCAAGAGTGGATCAAGGGATGCCGCACCCGGCAACGTTGCTCGCGACCGCGGAGAAACGCAGAGCAAAGCCGGCGGAGCATTAGTTGAACGCAAAGGGATGATTGCCGTGTCGCGCGATCGACCGTAGCGTTCGCGCGCAGCGTCGTCCGCCAGGGTGCTGAGCTCGTGGGCTATCTTTGCGCCCTCGGCCGGCGTCCATCCATGTGAGATCACTACTCGGGCCTCTCCGTGCTCGCCATCTTCCGTCAGCATCACTCGCTGTGCGTTAGTTTCCTGACGCATCACAGCAGCCAGTTCACGCAGTAGCAACTCCCTCGAAGCGACTGCCTCAGCCAAACGCAACGTTAGGAGTTGAGTTGGAGCTGATTGTTCGGCGGTCCGTTCAGGAGCAGTTCGATCGAGGTTCGCCAGACTCGCCTCGGCGCGCGACTGGTCCAGGCGAGCGCCCAACTCGCGGAAAGTGTTCACCGAGCGTGAGAGATGTTCGGCCGCACGATCGGGCTGGTTCAGAGCGTATGATCGGCCGAGTTCAGAGTGGGCACGCGCCGCCCGGTAACGATCGCCGAGCATTTCAAATATGGAAACGCTACTGCCGAAGTGCTGCGCCGCAGCCGCAGGATCTTCCTGGGCCATGGCAAGCATACCGGCGAGCCGGTGCGCCTCGCCCGTAAACCCAAGATCGTTAGCAGAGTCGGTTGTCTCTTCGGAGACCTGTTGCAGTTCCGTCGAGCATTGGCCTTCTTCGCCGCTTCGCAAGTAGGCTTCAGCAATTATGAGGCGAGATTCACAAATCGCCTGGCGATCGCCGATGCTCTCGGCGAGCGCAAGGGCTTCCTGGCCGTTGGTAAGGGCTTTTGCGGCGTCTTCCATTGCCAGGCAACAGCGAGCCAGCGTTCGCAGAGCCTGCCCCTGATACCATTTGTTTCCGTTTTCGCTTGCCAGCGCGACCGCGCGTCGAAGATATTCGCGCGCCTCATCAAGATCTCCCCGCAACATCAACAGTTCGCCCAGCGAGTCGAGGATCATCGGCACTTTATCGCCACGCTGATCGACGTCTGAAGCGAGAGACAACGCTCGCTCGAGTGCCTCCTGGGCACGTCCCCACTGACCAATGAGGATTAAATTTATGCCGAGATTGTTATAGCCGTTCGCGGCACTGGTTTTGTGATCCGTGCGTTCGTAGTAGGAGATCGCCTTTTCGAGGTAGCGGATTCCTTCCTGAGGCCTCTTTAAGAACCAACAAGCACCGGCCATGTTTGAATAGATTCGACCTTGCGTATAACTCGCCGGACGGTCCCCGATCAGTTTCAGTGCCTGCTCAAAATTCTCCAACCCAGCGTCATACAGGCCTTCTTGCAGGTCTGCCAGCGCGATACCGAAATAAGCTTCGGCAAGTCCACGCCATTCGCCGGTCAGGCGAAAGTGCTCCATGGCCCGCTGTGCATAGTCGCGTGCGATTGGGTACTCGCTGATGTTGCGGTAGACGCGAGCAAGCGCAGCATACACGGGGCCAAGCTTGGTGTCGGCTTCAGAAAAATCCCGCAGCGCTGCTTTCAGCATCGCGATCGCTTTGGGATGATCGCCGTTGTAGTTGTAGGCAAGTCCGATCTGGACGCGGAGAGATTGCACGGCGGTGTCGTCGAGCTTGGCGCGAGACTCGGACGACTCATACATCGATACGGCTGCGAGCGATTCGCGATAATGCCCCTGCATTTCAAGCGCAGTTGAAAGAGCGCAACGGGCAAGTGCCAGCACGGAAGGATGATTGCGAGCCGCGGCAATCAGTGATGTGAGCCGGGTCCTGGCTTCAGCAGAGAGACCCTGATCGAGGAGCAAGCTGACTTCATCCAGTTCAGCCATCAAAGCTTCGTTTGAGACCTGACCCGAACGCGAGCGCAAACGCACCCGTGCGTCGGCCAGATCCACCACGTCGCGGACGCCAGCAGACTCGTCTGTTCCTGAACCTTCAGGCCCTGAATCGACACGTTTAGGCATTCAACTTAATAAAAGCTCAATTGGCCGCGCTTTTCATACTGCTGTATCGGGGTAACAGGTGGGAGGAATGGTGCGTGGACCCCGTTAACGTGAGCCGCTGCACCGTGATAGTTCTAAACGCGATGAATTTAGCACATGAGTCGGATGCCGTCCATAACCTGACTTCTTATTTTGGCTGGGAAAGTACGAGGATCGCATCGCCTACCGGCCGCTCGCCGCTCTGATCTGAGGGTCTATTAACTACCTTGTTCTGAATCACCATAGTAGTTGAGCCACCACCATCCAGATTGATGGCTTCCGTGGCTCCGAATTCGAGTAGCAGTTCGACCAAGCCAGGAAGTGACATTCCCACACTCACGTTGGGCTGCCTTCCGTCTACAGTGAGCAGAAGGATCTTGCCTGAACTAAGTTTTGCGATCGCGGTACGGGGATGCCGGTCGTTTACAAAGGCGGCGGTGATCTTCTCCTGCTCACCCGTAATGGAAACCTTTCCGCCTTTGATCAATTGCGGACCGCCCGCTGTGATAGAGAGCGCCTGGGTCCAGGTTTTCGCGTGATCACTTTCGATCGGAATTAGCTTCCATGAGAGTTTGAATGTCGAACCCTTGTGAATATTTGCAAGCACCCACTCGCGCGCGCGACCATTTGCCGTCACTACGAATCCATCGGCGGGAATCATGCTGCTGCCACCGCGATCAATCACGGAGATTACTTTGTCTCGACGGATTAGCACCTCAACTCCGTCCGGGGTGGTCAAGGTCGTACGATGAAATTCAGGACTGAAGACAACGATCTCATCAGCCGCGAGAGGGCGATTGAAGCCATCTACATTTTGACTCTTGTCACCAGCGGCAAGTGTGGCATTGAACTTCAGGTGACCAAAAATCAAATCGAAATTCCCTTGCCGCTCAATCAACCCGACTGCAACTCGTTCGTTGTGTGGCTCGCTTAGTAGTTTTCCATTGAGGACGAAAGCTCCGACTGACTCGCCGCGAAACACTCCGGTGGTTCTGAAGTAACCGGCGTTGATCGCCGCGAAGGCGCCATGCCTGCCAGCCAGCGAACTCACCGTTTCGAGTCCGACACCCTGGTCCAGCGCACGTGCAAACTTCAGCCGTGCGGTTCTCGGATCGATTCTTAAGACATTGATTGACCACGGTCCGTCGCCTTCCTCTTTCAACGCATAACGTCTGGTCAATTGAGCGTATTCGATTCCGGGGGCTAGCTGCTGGAAAGCTGGAGCACTTGAAGACGGGAACTGAGCAGGATCCTGGGCCTGCAAAGCGACATCGGATAGGGAGGCGCTGATGAGAAAGACTAATAGGAAGATCGCGAGCAGTCGTCTGAAGTTACTCATTGGTTTTAAATGGACGAGCTAACTACTGTGAACGCCCTTGATTCGCCGCGTTACCTTGCAGTGTTCGAATCTTATTCTTGGAATCCGGCTATCCCACCCTACTAATTCCGTGGTAATTCCAAAGCGCCGTCCCCCATGTGATTTAAGCCCCCTCATTTCGCGTTCGCAACCCTGATCTCAAGGAGGCTTAATGCCAGACAAGTAACACTCATC
>JBGTLE010000274.1:0-21715 GCA_041744295.1 Pyrinomonadaceae bacterium
AAGCTGCAGATCCTTCGCGCGAGCGCAGCACGTGATCCGCTCACAAGTTCAGGCGAATGGGGATTCGTTCGTCCTCAATCGTTCAGGTTAATCGACTTTCAGCGTAACGTCATAACCTATTCTGGAAGTTTCCTCCCCACACCCCGCGACTTGCAAATGGCTCAATTGCAAGGGGTTATGGCTACCCCTTTGGGAAGCATACTTGATACAGGTTCCACCGGTTCCTCTTCGTCCGGAAGTGAAGAGAGCGTCGAGGCAAGTGGTCCATTTGTGGGGGTCACAAGTCGCAGCGGTAAAAACTCCGTCCTTCATTACTACGGGATCCAGCGACATAACCAGTGGGTCTTCACGCCTCTCTTCAAGTGGTAATTGCTCGCACTCTTCGCTAGTCGTTACGTGGTCCATCACTGGTCCAATTCATTCAATCATATTCGTTCCTGGGTTGTCAGGCTCAGCGCAGCTAGTCATTCCCATGGTCCATGGTCGGAGCCAATGTGCGCGGGAAGTTTTGCCACCGCAAGTCTCTCCAGTTGCGCTCACCACTCGAAAACATTTTACGTCCCCTACTGTAATAAGTTATTGACATCCGATGGTTTTGCGTTTATATAGCAAGATGTTGTGCGCCGTTTACTCTAGCCCACAAGAACAACACGAACACACTATCTTGTGGTGATAACCAACTCTAACCAATACTTGAAAAAAGGAGCACACAGAAGCTATGGCAACTAAAAAAGGTGCAAAGAAGTCCGCAGCGAAAAAGGGTGGAGCCAAGAAGAGCGCAGCCAAGAAGGGCGCCAAGAAGGCCGCGAAGAAGAGATAGTTCGAGTCAGCGGTTTACACCAGCAAGTCTCAGCAGGCGCACACCAACTTCTAAGGGCCACGGGCCGTTTCAAAAGGAACGACGAATACTTCAAGCGAAGTTCGTCGTTCTTTTTGTTTTTAGTCATGATGCGGCCGGTGACCAGGTCAATTAACGCGCTTGACGTTGATGGGTAGGACATCATGATCAGTGTGGCACTAATAGAACCAGAGATTCCGCCGAACACCGGCAACGTCGCCCGACTCTGTGCGGCGACGCGAACTCCTCTCCACATCGTTGGTGCCGCTGGATTTCGTCTTGACGATCGAGCCGTACGCCGCGCCGGCTTGGATTACTGGCCAGAAGTTGAACTGCATCGGCACCTGGATACGAACGCTTTGGAATCATCGCTGCCAAATGCTCGTTTTGTTTACTTTTCCACGAAAGCCGACGTTTCTTATCTCGACTGGAAGTTTGTTGATGATGATTGCCTGGTTTTTGGGCGGGAAACTCGTGGGTTGCCCGAGGAACTATTGCGTGCGAACTGGGAACGATGTCTCAGGATACCGATTCTTAATCCCAAAATCCGCAGTCTTAATCTCGCCAATTCGGTCGCGATAGTTCTTTACGAGGCTTTGCGACAAACAGACTCTCTTAAGTAACCCCTGCAGGACTCCGTTGAGCTACAGGAATTATTGGCTTGCAGATGTTATTATGCGCGTTTGCGCAAATGCACCAAATCCGCACTATCGGCTTCTGTGAAGGGAATTATGAGTAACGAAAGAAAAGACATTAGGAATATAGCCATCATTGCTCACGTTGACCACGGTAAGACTACTCTCGTTGATACGATGCTCCGCCAGTCAGGAACCTTTCGCGACAACGAACAGGTCCGAGATCGAGTTATGGATTCAATGGATTTGGAGCGAGAACGTGGGATCACGATCATGGCGAAGAACACATCGGTACACTACGGCGATGTAAAGATAAACATTCTGGACACACCGGGCCATGCCGATTTCGGAGGAGAGGTTGAGCGTGTGCTCAAAATGGTAGATGGCGTGATGCTGCTGGTCGACGCCGCTGAGGGCTGTCTTCCTCAAACTCGCTTTGTATTGCGCAAGGCACTTGAAGCACGCCTGCCTGCAATTGCTGTCGTCAACAAGATTGACAGACACGATGCCAGGCCTGCGGAAGTGGTTGATGAGATCTACGAACTTTTCCTGGATCTCGATGCAACCGAAGACCAGATCGACTTCCCCATCCTCTATGCCATCTCTCGCGAAGGTATTGCCAAGAAGCAGTTGAGCGATGAATCAAAAGATTTGCGCCCACTCTTCGACCAGATCTTAGCGACTATTCCCCCCCCGAAGCAGTTGCGAGAGGATTCTCTCCAACTGCTCGTGGCCAATCTCGATTACAGCGAATATGTTGGTCGCCTCGCGATCGGCCGAATCGTGTCAGGTGAAATTGCGGTCGGAGACTCCGTTACGGTAGCCAAGGGTGACGGGACGCAGCAGAAGATTCGCGTGTCTCAGCTTTATGCTTTTGAGGGTTTGAAACGAGAGCCCATTGACCGTGCCGGCTTCGGAGAGATCGTGGCGCTGGCGGGTGTTGATGAGATTCAGATAGGTGACACGATAACTTCTGCCGACAACCCTCAGCCGCTGCCGGTGATAGCCGTTGACGAGCCGACGATTTCCATGATCTTTGGTGTAAACAATTCGCCTTTTGCAGGTAAGGAAGGTCGTTATGTTACTTCGCGCCAGGTTAAAGAACGTCTCGAAAAGGAGACGCTAGGTAACGTTGCCATCCGAGTGGAAGACACCGAGTCCCCAGATCAATTTAAGGTGTCCGGCCGTGGAGAACTCCAACTTGCGATTCTGATTGAGATGATGCGGCGAGAAGGTTATGAAGTTCAGGTATCAAAACCAGAAGCCATCACTCGGGTTAAGGATG
Source organism: Pyrinomonadaceae bacterium (assembly GCA_041744295.1). Classification (GTDB taxonomy): domain Bacteria; phylum Acidobacteriota; class Blastocatellia; order Pyrinomonadales; family Pyrinomonadaceae; genus PSRF01. Next base: position 2,759 of record JBGTLE010000274.1, read on the forward strand.
GTGCGACTCTCGAGCCGATCGAGTTGGTGGTGATCGACTGTCCGCAGGAGTTCATTGGTGTGGTCACCGAGGCGATGGGCCGGCGCAAAGGACAAATGACAAAGATGGTAAATCACGGCACCGGTCGAGTGCGACTGGAGTTCGAAACTCCTTCCCGCGGGCTTATCGGGTTCCGCAGCGAGTTTCTGACTGAAACCAAGGGCACTGGTCTCTTGAACACCATGTTTCTCCGGTGGGGCGTCTGGCAAGGATCATTGCGAGGTCGTTCAACCGGCTCGCTCATAGCGGATCGTGTTGGAGAAACGACAACGTACGCACTCTACAATCTGCAAGAACGTGGCACTCTTTTTGCCCGACCGGGAAGCAAAGTGTATGAAGGTATGATCATTGGTGAGAATGCGCGCGCCGTTGATCTCGATGTGAATGCGGTCAAGGAAAAGAAGCTGACAAACATGCGCGCCGCGAGTGCCGACGAAGCGCTTCGGCTGGTTCCGGTCAAGGAGCTTTCGCTGGAACAGGCCCTTGAGTTCATCGCTGATGATGAGCTGGTGGAAGTCACACCGCAGACTATTCGGTTGCGAAAGCGTGTGCTCAGGTCAAATGAGCGCCCGAAGAAGAAAGAAGCAGACTTAAAGGCTTGAGCCTGATGCCTGGCGCGCTCGCAAAGCTATACGCAATTACGGATACCCGCCTCTCCGCCCTTTCGCATCCTGAACAGGTCGCTGCGCTTTGTGCGGGCGGCGCCTCGTTCATCCAGATGCGAGAGAAGAATCTTTCCTCACTCGAATTCTACGAGCAGGCCAAAGCAGCATTACAGATCACTCGTCAACATGGCGCGAAATTAATCATCAATGACCGAGTAGACATTGCGCAGGCCATCAATGCCGATGGTGTCCATCTGGGGCAGGATGATCTCCCCGTGGAAGCTGCGCGCGATCTGCTTGGCGAGAAAGCAATCATCGGAATCTCCACACACAGTATTCAACAGGCGGTGGACGCGACTTCTCAACCTGTGAGCTACATAGCCCTGGGTCCGATTTTTTCGACGGTGACGAAAGACAAACCTGATCCAGTCGTTGGTCTGAACGTTTTGCGAGAGGTGCGTCAGCACGTCAAGTCACTGCCGCTGGTTGCGATCGGTGGTATCACTCTGGAAAACGCGCACGACCTTCTAGCTGTTGGAGCTGATTCCCTTGCCGTGGTTGGGGCTCTGACCGGCGACAGGGCAACCATGGAAGCTCGCACCAGGGCATTCCTGGGAATGCTCCACTCTTAGTAAGCCAAGAGGCCAGCACATTTTGCTTGCGTTTGGCTTTGTTTTACGCCAATATCGTCTCGCTGGCTACCTGCCCGACCCGAACTACCAGCAATTCCTTCCAGGTCAGTAATCGTCCCATCATCAGTCCGGAGTCCCTCCCTAAATGAGTTTCTTTGATCTGCCACCCATCCTCGAGCGCATGCTGCTCGTTTCCGACAAGATCAGCGACTTAAACTTTTCAGTCGGCCAGCTTCCCCAAGTTGAGATCAATGGAAAACTGACACCCGTTCAGCCGCTGGGTATGCAAAAGCTCACGCCTTACCAGACTGAGCTAATAGCCATGACGCTGATGAGCGGACACACCGAGGCTGCGGAACGCCTCGCCCGAACTGGTACCGCTGACCTTAGCTATTCGCTGCCAACTCGAGCTCGATTTCGCGTGAATATCTTTCAGCAACGCGGGGTCTATTCAATTGTGATGCGCGTCATCCCGACCGACATTCCGACTTTGAAGTCGCTTGGTTTGCCGCAGCATCTCTCACAGATCAGTGACTTGCGAAATGGTCTCGTGCTGGTGACTGGCCCAACTGGGTCAGGAAAAAGCTCCACTCAGGCTGCGATCATTGACATCATCAATGAGAAAAAGCACTACCACATCGTCACGATTGAAGATCCGATTGAGTACCTGCACGTTCATAAGAATTCTACTATCAATCAACGTGAAGTCGGTCAGGACACGAAAGACTTTCCATCAGCCTTACGAGCAGCACTTCGCCAGGCGCCAAAGGTAATCCTGATAGGTGAGATGCGCGATTTTGAAACCACCGAGATTGCGCTGGAAGCTGCCGAGACTGGGCATCTGGTTCTGTCCACACTGCATACGATTGATGCGGCGAAAACGGTCGACAGGATCATTGGTCTTTACCCTAAGAATGAAGAGCCCGTGATTCGTACTCGTCTGGCCCAAACATTTCGTTACATAGTTTCGCAACGTCTCATTCCTCGCACGGAGGGACGCGGCAGAGTTGCCGCACTTGAGATCTTGCGATCAAGTCCGCGAACTCGGGAATACATCGAATCAGGTGAAACGGAAGGAAAGTCACTTCTCGATGCGATGCGCGATGGCAAGCTCGACGGCATGCAGGATTTTGACGGAGTGATCAAGGAATTGATCGAATCGCAAACGATTTCGCTGGAGGATGGCTTGAACTTTGCCACTAATCAAAACAACCTGCTGTTGTCCTTGAAAGGCTTAACGGCAGGTGAAGATTTCACGCGTCGCGAAGGAGACGTTTTGCCGCTTTCGAGTTTGTCTGAATCCGGATCGCTATTGGGAATGCTCGAATAGCTCCTCCAACCGTAAAGTCTACCTACAAGATCATGACCATAGTTTGCCAAAACTGCGCATCGCGTTTTCAAGTCGACGACGAAAGAGTCTCGGCTCGACCCGGTACTGTTTGTCCCGAATGCAAGAAAAAGCTTGGGTCGTCCAGCCCAGCCTCGGAAAAGAGCGCGTTGTCGGTTGGTGGCTCACCCGCGACCGAGGGTCGACGGGGCGAGCGAACACCGCCACAGTTAAGCGACGCCGGCGGGAAAGAACCGACAATGTCTGAAACCGAGAGGTTTGTTCAGATGCTGGCGGCCGTGCTTGGTCAGGTTTCTGGAAACGGCGGGGCTAGTCCGGCTGAGAGACCCCCGTGGAGCCAACGCAAGGTACTTGTTTGCGCCACCGAGGAGCACCGACAAAGAATGGCCGGAATGCTTACCCAAGCTAGCTACCACGTTTTTGCCGCGGTGGACACCAGGCAGGCGGTCGAGCGAATGCGCGAGAACAAACTGGACGTAGTACTCCTTGATCCGCAATTCGACGCACTCGAGCAGGGTGCGGCATTCGTAGTTCGGGAAGTGAACGTTCTGCGCCCGGCACAGCGTCGACGACTCTTCTTCGTTCTGCTCTCGCCAACTCTGCGAACGATGGACGCTCACGGAGCCTTCCTGAATAACGTAAACGCAATTGTGAATCTAAAGGAACTGGACGAACTCGTGAGTGTTCTCGATCACGCGTTGCGGTCATATAACGATCTGTACCAGGATTTCAATCAGGCGCTAAAGCTGGCCGCCATTTAGGGTAAGAACACAACGTAGATTTTTGGACGAGGGCTCAATTCGCCCTCGTTTTTCTTTAACCTACTCAAGTCAAGCTGTGGTTTTTCTAAATGTCGCGCCAGCACTCTGCTGTCATGCCTTTCAGGAATTTGTTAATCTACGGCATCAGTTCACAAACGTTGAAGTGAGCGAGTTAATGGCTTCTGAAGATCAAACCGGGACGAAGTTTTCGTCCGCTACGATCGCTGTCCATGGCGGCGAACGACGAAGCGAACAACCGTTCGGTGCAGTCGTTTCACCTGTTTTCCACTCCGCAACTTACAGCTTCGACAGCTTTGACCAGATGCGGCGCTACTCGCGCGGCGAGTTGGGTGAAGCGTACTTTTATTCCCGATACGCCAATCCAACGGTGGCGGAGGTTGAAAGGAAACTCGCCGAACTGGAAGGAGCTGAGGCATGCGTCGTTACGAGTTCAGGCTCAGCCGCGACATTCTGCGCCATGGCGGCAGTCTGTAATGCGGGAGACGAGGTAATTGCATGCGACTCGGTTTATGGTGGAACTACCAAGGTTCTTACGGGCGTTCTACGTCGCTTCGGGATACAGTCCCGTTTCATCTCATTGGACGAGATTGAGCATCTACCCGCCATAGCCAGCGAGCGTTCAAAGCTTTTTTGGTTTGAGACACCGGCAAATCCAATCAATCGAGTTGTCGATCTCGAGATGGCGGCAAAGGCTGCGCTTAGCGCTGGGGTGATTTCAGTGGTCGACAACACTTTCGCCACACCAATTCTTCAACGGCCAACTACCCACGGCATCGACGCAGTGATGCACAGCGCCACGAAGTACCTTGGCGGTCATTCAGATCTCACCGCGGGCGCAATAGCCGGCAGCAAAGACTTCGTCGATCGTGTTCGTCAAGTATCGGTATCAGTTGGTACGACACTCGATCCCGCAGCTGCTTATCTCTTGGCACGCGGCATCAAATCCGCTGAGGTCAGAGTGAACGCTGCTTGCGACAATGCCTTGAAACTTGCGGAAATGCTTTCACGTCATCCGAAAATTTCTCGCGTCTACTATCCAGGACTCGAAAGCGATGGCGGTCATGAAATCGCCAGGCGCCAGATGCGAGGTTTTGGGGCTGTCGTCGCGGTCGATTTGGCGGGAGGAGAACGAGAGGCCGAGGTTCTTTTCGATTCATTCAAGCTGGTTCGCCCGGCGCCTTCGCTGGGAGGAGTTGAGACACTGGTTAGTTATCCGCTCTATTCCTCGCACGCGGGTTTTACCGAAGAGCAATTACAGGCTGCCGGCGTGTCTGCAGCGACAGTTCGTTTCGCCCTTGGCATTGAGGCGGCGGCGGACATCATCGCCGACGTCACGCAAGCGTTGGATAAGATTTAAAGTTTGCGAGGTCGCCCTTGGATTCAGCAGCGACTGGAGTTCAGCAGCATAGCAACACCCATGCTCACCGGCATGGGCGCGCCAGTGACAGCAGGCGGCGACTTTTGCTCGTGTTGACACTCACTTCAATCTACCTGGTTGCCGAGGTACTTGGGGGATTGTGGACCGGTTCGTTGACGCTGCTCGCAGACGCCGGTCACATGCTTACTGATGTGGCAGCTCTCGGGCTGGCGCTGGTCGCTGTTTGGTTCAGCTCGCGTCCCGCAACATCTCAAAAGACTTTCGGCTACTACCGAATCGAAATCGTGGCCGCACTCGTAAACGGGGTTGCGCTTGTCCTCATCTCGCTCCTTATTCTTTATGAAGCTTCTCAGCGCTGGTCGTCGCCGCCGGAAGTTCGCAGTGGCGCAATGATCGCGATCGCCAGCGGCGGCTTGATAATAAATCTAATCTGCGCCTGGATCCTGCGCGGCCGGCACGAGATTGATCTGAATATTCGGGGTGCGTGGCTGCACGTGATGAGCGACGCCTTGGGTTCGGTTGCTGCGATTATCGCCGGCGTACTGATGTCAGTTTATGGATGGTATGTTGCCGATCCGTTGTTCAGCATTGTTATTGGGCTCTTGATAATTTGGAGTTCGTGGACTTTGATTCGTGAGTCGACCAACGTCCTGCTGGAAGGCACGCCGTCTCACATAAATCTGGCTGCTGTAGAACGCGTTATTTTGGAGACACATGGCGTGGCCGATGTCCACGATCTGCACATCTGGACCATAACGTCGGGTCGGGAAGCGTTGAGCGCCCATGTGATACATTCACACACGATTTCACAGCCGGAATTGTTACGCGATCTGCGTGCTAAACTGCAGGTTCAATTCGGCGTGGATCATCTGACCATTCAAATGGAAACGCCTGATTCCGAAGACGAGACGTTTCATTTCTGCCATGCAGGCACCGCCTGCTTTCAATCCAAGCGCGCCTGACTTCACTGGGATTCAAGAATGGAAATCAATCTGTTATTGACACTTGATTTGCGCGAGCAAGCAGCGCTGCAAGCCGCACTGGTAACCCACGGTGCGCCGGATTGTCTGGTGACGCTGGCGCTTACCGGCGGCTGTCGCATTACCTCTCTCGATGAAGCAAGGCAGTTGCGCAAGTGGTTGGCTGAGGCGCGCACTGCAGGCGAAACCGACTTCGCTTCTTTGCACGTTATCGAACGCTCGCTGGTAGAGTTCGGCCTCTGATCCAGCCAATGTCATGATGCCGATCGACTTAGCCTACGGTCAAAAATCCCTCCCGCTCAAAATTGATTCCGACCAATTTCAAGTGCTCGCTGGCGGTGAGTTAAATGCTTCGCCATTGAGTGACAACGAAGTTGGCGCCGCGCTGGATGCACCGCAAGGTACGTCGCGGCTCGATGACATCGTTCACAGTGGCGATTCCGTGTTGCTTGTGGTTTCCGACGCGACCCGGGCGACCGCCAGCGCGCAGATCATCAATCTAATGGTTCGCCGCTTAATTCAGTACGGCATCTCGCCTTCAGATCTCGCCGTCATATTCGCAACCGGAATTCATCGGCCGGTTACGCTGGAAGAGAAGAACCGCCTCTTAACTCCCTTCATCGTTCAGCGTGTGCGCGTTATTGATCATGCGCCCGAGACTAGTCAGCAATTGATTTCACTCGGCCATACCCCAAACGGAACTCACATTGAAGTCAATCGCGCGCTGAAAGAATTTTCTCACACGATTCTGACTGGGGCGATCTCGTTTCACTACTTCGCTGGATTCACTGGGGGACGTAAATCAGTTTGTCCTGGTCTCGCTGCAACGGAAACGATTCGTCAAACGCACATGCTTGCGTTAGATCTGGAAACGGGCATGCGACGTCGAGGCGTTGGTACTGGTTTGTTGAGCGGCAATGCTGTGCATGAGGAGTGCGACCAGATTGCGAAGGTCGTGGCGCCGTCGTTTAGCATCAACTCGGTGGTTGATGATCACGGACGGGCGGTAAAGCTTTATGCCGGCCACTGGCGCGATTCTCACCGGTTGGGTTGCGAGGAATATTTGGCAGAACACTCGGTGCCGATCAAAGCCAGGCGCGATGTGGTAATTGCCAGTTGTGGCGGCTCGCCGTATGACATCAATTTGATTCAGGCTCACAAGACACTCGATATGGCGACGCGCGCATGCCGCGAGGGAGGCACGATAATTCTGGTAGCAGAGTGCGCAGAAGGGCTCGGACGCCCGGATTTCTTGAAGTGGTTTGGCGCCGACTCTCGTTCACTTGCTGAGCGACTAAGGAACGACTACGAGGTAAATGGGCAGACTGCGTGGGCGTTACTGGAAAAGACTGAACGGTATCGAATCGTGTTGGTATCAGAACTACCCGATGATGAGGTGGGAAGGATGGGGATGACTCCGTCCCATTCATTGGAAGAGTCGTTGAATTCGCTCACGCAGAATCCTGAGGGTTACGTTCTTCCTCGAGGCGCGGCGCTGCTGCCCGTCGTGAGTGGTAGTGCAGATCACCCTGACTTGGATAGATCATAAGGCGTCCCTGCGGTCTGCACCGATCGCGGTCTGTTTGTCGTTGCCGCTCGAGAGAGTTGAACCCTCACCGTAACGGCATTTCAAGTCAACCTTACCTCGCTTCTCCGGAGGAAGGGACCGAATTCGTAATGGATCCCGAAGGCGCTCGCTCATAATCGTGAACAATTTTTTAAGAGTTCTTTAAGACTCGCTAAAGGACTTGCCAAAGGCTGACCGAGTACCTTTGCCACCAGTCGGGCAGGAATCCAGATTAAGTATTTCTGCACTAATAACTCCCGCTCGCTGCTTCTTTATTCCGGGAGCTCCTCAAACTACGTCACGACAGAAGCATCAGAGGTGGTCCTTCACAGCTCTCAGGCCGCTTTGTCAGACTCTGACTGGATTGCTGCTGACGGACGGGCAGGTTACAGTAGTTTTTCGGTAACGAAGAGATGCATCGGCCTGTATGTTGAAAACTCTGATAGAGCTACAACGCCTTAAGAAACTGGAGCGGACTGGCTGGACGCTCCGTGGTCAAGCCTACGGGACGGAATCAGTCGCCGCGCACTCATTCGGAGTCTGTGCTGCGGCGATGTTGATGGCTGACGCAATGATTTCGCGAGGTGTGCAGCTCGATATGGAGCGTATTCTGCGCATGGCCTTATTACACGATTGGGCGGAAACGCGTGTCGGGGATATGCCGCGCACCGCTACCAGTTATTTCAACGCGGATGTTCGCACGCAAGCCGAATTGGCGGCGTTCTCAGATATTGTCAACAATGCAGGTGCCGCTGCGTCCAAGTACTACGGGCTTTTCGAGGACTATGAACAGCGCGGGAGTCTCGAAGCTCGGGTTGTAAAGGCAGCGGATGTAATCGATCTGCTGGTCCAGGCGTTAGCGATGGAACGAGCAGGCGCGCGTGGGTTAGATGAATTCTGGGAGGTCGCGGAGAACGGCGAATTTAACCTGGACGGCGATGCGCATGCGGTAGTCAGCGAAGTACTGCACGCATTGTTGGCGGCGCGCGACGGAAACCATACTTAATCGAGGGGTCGTGAGTGGATTTCTTTTCCAGGCTAATTGAATCAATGACGTTGCGCGGGGTTTTGTTTGGCCTGGCGCTATTTGCAATCACGTTTGCCATTAGCCTGGGCATCGTTTCGTTCATCCTCGTCAAAATTCCGGCCACCTACTTTCGGGAGGATCATCCGCGCGATTTATGGGTTGACCGCTCGGCACCCCTGAGAATTGCAGGGATCGTCGGAAAGAATATTTTGGGAGTTTTGTTGGTGGCCCTCGGAGTGGTCTTGTCGTTACCGGGAGTACCTGGGCAAGGTCTGCTCACTATATTGCTGGGAGTAATGCTGCTTGATTTTCCGGGGAAGCGCCGGTTCGAGCGCAATTTGATTAGTCGCCCGAACGTGCTCAGCACCGTTAACCGATTGCGGCACAGATTTGGCAAGTCAGCATTGGTACTGGAATGAGTTACTGGATTTGATTGGGTTTAGAAGCTGTTCCTAATCAATTCAATGCAGGTGGAGTGGAAATGCTGCGCTTGCCGATACATCGCGTTGACAACAAAAAATGTCTTTGTTAGGTTGAACCACCTATTGCGGAGACGGATGGCGCCAATATTGTTGATAGCGCCCGTGAGCACTCATTGATGCTTGATTCACCCTTGGCCGGACGGCGGCCCTTGCGATTTCTGTCCTCTCTCCTCTTAATCACCAGTCTGTTTTTGGTGTCCGGCTGCGGGTTCTTTGGGGCCAGTAAGAAAGTACAGGTCCCACAGCTTCTAACTCCGCTCGCCGAAGCAAACAAAGCACAACTAATCGCTGAAATAAATCGTCTCGCCGCGTTAAAGTCAATTCACGGCAGGGTGGACATTCAGTTTGAAGATACGTCCTTCGCGGTTTCCGGGCTTGCGGAGAAGTATCGTCAGGCGGACGGAATGGTTACGCTGCAACGTCCGGGCAAAGTCTATCTAATTGTTCAAGTGCCATTCATCGCAAAAGACATAGCGCAGATGACGTCCGATGGTGAGCAGTTTCGCGTAGCCGTGTTGCAGGGCGAGGAGCGATACAAACGATTTGTAAAAGGTACCAATAGCGCTGTCTACGAGAAGTTGCCCACAAACGGAACAACGACGGATAAGTCAAAGAAGGTGATGAACGAGAAAGAGACGGTTAGTGCTCTTTCGAATCTCAGACCGCAACACCTCACCGAAGCTTTGATGGTCAGTCCGGTAAATGCAACCGAGCTAATCTATTCACAGAGTGAGTTCTTTCTTGAAGAGGCTGACACCCGACCGCAAGCTAAGAAGAGCACGCGCGTAGTTCGCGGTTACTATTTTCTGGAAGAGTTTACCCAGCCCACGAATGGCGAGACCCGACTGTTGCGGCGTTTTTGGTTTGATCGTGTCGGCGGCATTCGCCTGGCCCGATTGCAAAACTTTGATGAGCGGGGCCGCTTGATAACCGAGGTTGCTTACTGGGACGAAAAGCCGTTTGGCGAAGCGGCCAGGCTGCGGCTACCGTCAAAGATCGAGATTACTCGGCCTTATGATCAATACAAACTGAGTATTACCTATCAAGCACCACCCTCCGTGGATATCGATCAAGACTATCGGCCTGAGGCTTTTGTTCTTGAGAACAAATGGCAGCTTACTGAAGTCGATCTCGATGCTAGCCAAAACAAACCGGCCGCAAACAATTGAGTCCAGAATCTCCGCGCGCTAGATATTGAGCTTTGAACTTGGTACTTTGTGCGTGCTACTCGTCGTCTCGTGAGCCCCGAGCACGAAGTCCTACTTTGTCGTGAGTTAAATGCGAACGATTCTTGATGCTGAAAATTTGGTAAAGACCTATCGAGTCGGTAGGGTAGATGTTCCTGCGCTCCGCGGCGTTTCGTTGCAGGTAGAGGAAGGCGAGTTTGTCGCGATCATGGGTCCGTCAGGCTGCGGCAAGTCCACGATGTTGCACCTGCTAGGAGGGTTACTAACTCCCACGAGTGGCCGAATCGTGATCGATGGCGAAGATCTTACGGCCGCGTCCGATGCCAAGAGGACTGACATCCGTCGTCGGAAGATCGGTTTTGTCTTTCAACGATTCAACCTGTTTCCGACTCTAACTGCGGAAGGGAACCTTCGCTTGGCCGAACGAATTCACGGCAATGGTGGTGAGGATCCAGCGAGGCGACGCGAAGTACTTCGCTTACTGGGTTTGGAAGGCAAGCTGCATCATAAGCCGCTCGAACTCTCGGGTGGTGAACAACAGCGAGTCGCGCTGGCGCGAGCCGTAGTTACGCGCCCGGCGATTGTGTTGGCTGATGAACCTACCGGAAATCTTGATACCGAGAATTCAGCGCTCGTGTTGAATATGTTTCAGGAGCTGAACTATCGTTTCAATCAAACCATCATTATGATCACCCACAACCCAGAAGCCGCAGCAATGTGCCGACGAATAGTGCAGATGCGTGACGGTCATATCGTGCAGCCTGCCGCCAGCGTGCAGATGTAATCCGCATTTACTCAATGTTTTGCCCACGTTAGAATCTTTCCAGACTCGTCCTCTCATGAGGCGTGCGATTTGCTAGTTCACCACACAGGACACTTTGTCTAGCTTTCTTAAAAAACTCTTCTTTTGGAATTACGCCAGGAACACATGGCAGTGGGACGCTCTCTGTGTACTTATTTTGGCCTTTATTTTCCTGACGCCAAAGAGTTGGTTTACTAACAGCGAACGGTGGACTCTTTCAGCGCATCAAAAGTCCACATCGACGCTCCTTGTGGGCGTCGATGTTGTTGCAAACGAAGCAGATAGCGCCGATCTCCAGAAACGTATCCGTACGCTGACAGGCCGCCCCGATGCGGAGGTCATTGCGGTACGTAAAGTGGTCAACCAGAACGGGAAGCTCCAGGGGTACGAGGTTGACATACGGTGATCATCCCTTATAATTGCAAGGTTTTGCGGGCACCCCGAATCCGCGTGGAATTAATTTGAGGAATATAAGCATGAAGAGATTTGTTCCCCTAAGTCTTCTATTAATTGTCTTAGGAACGTTAACGATAGTCGCCCCCGGAAAGGCCAACGGGCAGAGTGCGGGTTTGGTGAGTTCGGTTCTGAACCGGATGGAAAAGAACCGTGCGAGCTTGAAGTCTTTGCGAGCGGGAATCAGCATGGAGAAGTACAACTCGCAACTCCGCAACGCTGAGCGCTGGAATGGAGTTGTGCTTTACGTTCCGGCGAGTGGCCGTGCTGCTTCGGTGAGAATTGAATGGAGCAGCCCGACTAAGGAGATTTTGGCGGTAGCAAACGGCAAGTACACACTTTTCAATCCCCGAAGAGGCATTGCTTATCAGGGCAAGACGGGAGCGAACGCGAAAAGTGGCGCTGGCAGCGTGATCGAGATGATGTACATGTCCAAGCAACAGCTCGAGACTCGTTTTCAACCGTTTAAGGACGTGCGAGAAGAAACCCTCTGGGGCGGCATCAGCACGATTCACCTGACCCTGGTGCCCAGAGGAAACGCCAGCTTTAAGTACGCCGAAATCTGGGTTGATGCATCCGGCATGCCGGTGCAGACGAAGATCGTCGAAAAGAACGACGATGCCACGACGCTGCGGCTGAGTGCGATGGAGCCGAACATCAAGATCTCGCCAGACGAGTTCAACATCAAGCTTGAACCCGGCGTGAAGATCATCAAGGGCTAAAGCGTTCTACATAAATCCATGGCCTGCGGGGCTCTGTCGTTCGAAAGACCAGAGCCCCTTTTCATTTCTAACGACCAGGTATGTGATCTTGCCAACTTGTGGTTCGTCGCATATCCTTCGAGACAATCCAGCAAACGAGTTTTGCTCCAACCGCTTTCATAAATGAGAAAGACTAAGTTTCTTAAATTAAAACTCCGCGAGGCGAGCTTCATCAGCAGGGCCTTGCTTTCGACTCGGCATCCGGTGCTGGCGCATTTGATTCCCATGCGACGGTGCAATCTCGCTTGCGGTTACTGCAACGAATACGACCACTCGTCAGCCCCCGTGCCGATTGAAGTCATGAATAAGCGAGTAGATAAGCTCGCTGATCTGGGCACTTCTATCATCACGATCTCCGGCGGCGAGCCGATGATGCATCCACAGTTGGATGACCTCATTCATCACATTCGCCTGCGGGGAATGATCGCCGGACTGATTTCGAATGGCTATTATTTCACGCCTGAACGCATTGAGAGATTGAACAAGGCCGGACTGGAGTACCTGCAGATCAGTATCGACAATGTCGAGCCTGACGAGGTTTCGCGAAAGAGCTTGCGCGTGCTCGATAAGAAGCTCCGCTACCTTTCCGAGTACTCAGACTTTCACGTAAATATCAATTCAGTAATTGGCGGCGGGATCAAGAATCCGCAGGATGCTCTAACCGTGGCCGAGCGCGCAGTCGAGTTAGGGTTCTCTACAACCGTCGGTGTGATTCACGATAACGACGGCACGCTGAAGCCGCTTTCACCGCGCGAGAAAGACATCTTTCAACGCGTTAAGAAGCTTGGAAACAAAGATCACGCGCGTCTCAACTGGTTCCAGGACAGCATCGCGGAAGGTAAGCCCTACAACTGGCGTTGCCGCGCTGGTGCGCGGTACCTCTACATCTGTGAAGAAGGACTGGTTCACTGGTGCTCGCAGCAAAGAGGATATCCGGGAATTCCCATCGAAGACTACACGATGGAAGATTTCGATCGTGAGTACAACACTGAAAAGTGGTGTGCCTCGACCTGCACGTTACAGTGCGTCCACCAGGTTGGAATTCTGGACAACTGGCGAGACCCGCAAAAGACTCAGGCCCAGATCGCTGCTGAGATCGAAAAGAAGAAAACGGTTGGCGAGATGCTGCGCGCCGACTGAGCCTTGACCCCGCCATCGGATGTCTTAATTCGGTAACCTGAAATGGATACCAGCTACAAGACTTTCGCCTTACTACTTCTCGTCGTTCCCATTGCTCTGATTCAACTCCCTCCTTACGACCCGCTCAAAGCGCAGCAACCGAAGTCAGCTCAAACGGACGCTCCTATTTCCCTTACGGTCACAGTGACAAGCAAGGACGGAGAACCTGTCCGCGATCTAAGCGCAAACCACTTCGAGATTGCAGTTGATAAGAGTCCCGCAAAGATTGTCTCCTTGAAACAAGAAGATGTGCCCATGAATATAGGCATCCTCTTTGACGCTTCCAGTTCAATGTGGTTGGGTACTTCGAAAGAGAGCCGAAAGAGACTGGCAATTTTGCAGGACGCGTTGCGTCATTTTTTCAAGCATAGTAATCCCGCCAACCAGTACTTTCTCCTGGCTTTCAACACACGACCACAACTGTTGGTTGACTGGACCTCCGATCTTGAACGGCTGGCAGCAAAGCTTGGTGACGTGTCGCCCAAGGGAGGAACGGCGTTGTTCGACGCTTGTTACCTGGCGATTGATAAAGTCCAGAATGGACCTCACAAGAAGCGCGCGCTTATTTTGCTCAGCGACGGCCAGGACAACATGTCGCAATACTCATTCAGGGAATTGCGAGATGTTCAGCGCGACACGGGAATACTGATTTATTCGATCTATGTCGATCAAACTGGAACTGGTAACGATGTTTCTTCGCGGGGTTTGGAGGGTCGAGATATTTTGAGTGATCTCAGCTCAAGCTCGGGTGGAGTACTGTTGTTTCAAAGCAGGGAAACGCCGCTGGTCGCGGTACTTGAGGGAATTGCCAATGAGTTGAGGAATCAGTACACAATTGAAGTCACCCCCGCCGAATTCGATGAGGAACGGAAGTGGCGCAAGATCACCTTGAAGATTAACCAACACGCATCTGCGACTCGTGATGAGAAGAGACTCACCGTCAGAACTCGCGAAGGTTATTTCGGCCGCTAGCATCCGACCTGAATACTTATTATCGCAACCGCAATGAAAGTTCAGCCACTTTCGCTCTTGCTGTTTGGCAGCGATTGTCCGGATAAGTCTGAGTACAAACTCGACTCTCAAGAAATCGCTCGTACTCGAGTTTCGCCTGCCCGAAGTTGTTGATCGATTCCAACAACGAAGCGATTCGAAACGAAATTGAGTCATCAGGCTCGCCGCCTCTTTCAGCCAGCCTGAATTCTGAAAGCGCATCGCTCCACGCTCCATCCGCGGCCAGCTCAATCGCCAGCAACTTGCGAGTATGCGGATTGTCTTCCATCGCCAGGGCGCGGCGATATTCCTGAATGGCTCGACCGCGATCGTTGCTTACTTTTGCATAACTCGCCCGCGCTAGATGAGCATCTACACTGTTCTTGTCGCGATAGAGAGTCCACGCAATCAGGGAAATTACCACCACCAAATAAACCAGCGGCAAAGTGAATCGAAACGGTATTACTTTGCTTGAGGCGCCGAGGCTAACGTTGTTGAGAGAACGTCTGAAACGTACGAGCAGGTAGATGGGAAAAACTATGGGTGGGAAGAACAGGGTGCCAAGCGCCCACGCGGCGGCAGTGTAGAAGCGGAACCCGCGCCGGCGCGCGCTCGCCAGGACCCATGTGGAGACGAGCGCTGCCAGAAGCAATACTGCCGGCCGAATCAGGTCAAACAATTCGCCGGCAGACATGTTGAGTTTGAAGTTCACGCCAGTGGGGGACCTGAATCAGCGGCAACGGTGAACAACGTAACCGAACTGGACAAGCCGAGACCTGACAAGCGGCCGGCCATGATCACAATCATCTCACCGGGTTCAACGACACCGGCTTCCAGCAGTGTCCGCTCACCAGTCTTTAGCATCTCTTCGGTCGAATTAGCCTGGGGAGCCAGCAGGGCTTCGACGCCCCAGATTAGTGACAGTTCGCTTTGCACTTCGCGAGATTGGGTTATGGCGATGATTCTTTGTTCAGGCCGCAATGCGGAGAGCCGGCGAGCCATCAAGCCTGATTCTGTAAAGACAGCAGTGATTCGCGTGCTCATCTCCTCGGCGGCGAATGCAGCAGCTTCACAAAGAGCGCGACTAACACGACCGGATTGGCGGCCGGCCCATTGCGTGGCTTTGTTTTTGTCCGGCTCTTTACCAGACTCAGCGGACTCAATGATTCGCGCCATCGTTTCCACCGCCGTTACGGGATACAGCCCAGTGGCAGTTTCGTTTGAAAGCATCAGCGTATCAGTGCCGTCCCAAACGGCGTTTGCTACGTCGGAAGCTTCCGCACGCGTTGGCCGTGGGCTATCAACCATCGACTGCAACATCTGCGTGGCGGTAATCACCATCTTGCCGGCCATCACAGACAGCTCAATGATGCGTTTTTGATAGACGGGAACAAGTTCCACGCTTGTTTCGACGCCCAGGTCTCCGCGCGCAACCATCAACGCGTCCGCCGCCGCGATGATCTCGTCGAGATGGTCTATCGCCTCGGCCTTCTCAATCTTGGCAACCAGCGGCGCGCGGCCGCCCAACTCCTGAATCATCTTCTTCGCTTGAATGCAGTCCTCAGCCCTCCTTACAAATGAAAGTGCGATGTAGTCGGCCTCTTGCTTGACCGCCCACTTCAAATCCTCGATGTCTTTCTCGGTCAACGAAGCGATGGGCAACGGAACGCCGGGAAGATTGATGCCTTTGCGTTCGCCAAGGACGCCGCCGTTTACTACCGTGCAGGTCACATCCGTATCGGTTTCGCTTACGACTTGTAGTTCGATCGCTCCATCATCGAGTAGCAGTCGATCGCCGGGCTTTACGACGTTGGGCAGTTCCGGATAGTTTGTGGCGACCACTTGTGCATTTCCATGCACGTCTCGAGTTGTGAGTATGAAAGTGGCGCCCGCCTCCAGCGTCACCGGTTGATTGTTCTCAAGTTGGCGCGTACGAATCTTTGGCCCGGAAAGATCGACCAGTACCGCCAGGCATTTCTTTAATCTCGCGGCAGCCGCCCGCGCTTTTCTAATGTCCTCGGATTTCTCTTCGTGCGTACCGTGCGACATGTTGATGCGCACGCCATTCATGCCGGCCATCAGCAACGATTCGATAACGCCTTCGTCGCGCGTGGCCGGACCAAGAGTCGCTAATATTTTTGCTCGCCTCAAAATTACCGTCCGTCCGATCAATTAGAATATGCCCGGAATTATTGCCGAGACCCGTCTCGAATAGTTGTCAAATTCGGCGCCGAAAGCGGCACGCAGCAGGCGCTCTTCACTTTTGATCCTGATCATTGTTCCAATCAGGAAAACTACGATCGCGATTACCAGTGCCGGCCAACGGCTGATTGCCAGACCGGTGGCGAATAACATACCCAGCATGCCGGTGTAGATGGGATGACGCGCGAAACGATAAGGCCCGGTGGTGGCTAATTTGTGATCCTCGATCAGTCGCGCGCGTACGCTCCATTCTTTTCCCAGTGTGTTTATTGCCGCCATGATAATCCAGATCGAACCCACGGCGAGTATGATCGTCACTGCCGCAAATATCCAGTTCAATGCGTCACTACTTCGAGTAATGGGTGTGAAAGGTTCGCGCCGCACAAACCAGATTACGGCATAAGACAGGATCTGCAGCACGAGACCATAGTCTGAGGCGCGATCACGTTTGGCCTCTGCAGTTTTTACGCGCTGTTTGCGGAGCACCAGGATTGCTACGAAGGCAAACCAGCACGCCATTACGGTTATGAAAACGATAAGGAAAAGGAGATAGCCAAAACGGAAGTTCATGTGCTGGGCCCGACCGCCTCGAGCTGAATTGTGCTTCCTTCTTTTTCCATCCTGCGACGACGCTTGCCCCTCAGCATGCCGTTCACTCCCATCACCACGCCGGTCAGCATGTAAGTTAAGCCGGCCAGTCCAGCGTACCGGGGGCCACCGATTAAGACGAACGACATCGGGAGAACCGCGATTGCGCAATGCAGCAGGCTTTCCTGAATGCTGTTGCGGGTGTCAAAGAGTTCGATGCGATTAAGGGCAAGCTCCTCTTGCTTTCGATGCGCATGACCATAAAGCAGCGCGAAGACGCCAAACACCGCGAGATACCCGGCGCCGAAAATCAACATCAAGGTGGCCTTCTGATCGCCTTCAAGCATCGCTTCTACGTGGCCGCTCGGGAGTCTCACTTCACCGTGTCCGCCCATCACGCGATCAATCAACATCGTGAACAGGAATTTGAGCGGATACACATAAAAAAGGACGACGAACAGCAGCACTGCATTAAGAACAATAGTGACAGTGTCCTGTAGCGCATAACGCCGGAAGAACCGGTATTGATTGAACCAAACGAGAAACAACAGGGCGAAGCTGAGAGCGAAAGCGCCAAAGCCTTTCATGATCTCAGCGAGCTCGTCGAACGTCTTGGGGACTTCGAGTGACACCACGAGCAGCGTCACGGCGAAGGCGAAAACGGCATCGCTCAACGCTTCTATGCGCGAAACCTCGCCGCCGCGCCAGCGGAAGGCGGTAGAGGAACGAGCGTCGTTGATCGCAGGTTCAAGGGACAAATGGTTTCTCCCGCGGGCCAGGGGATCAGGTCACAAGTCTCAAGGCTCAGGTTAAGATCTGATATCTGAGATGTCAGATTTGTCTGGAACTCAGCACTCAGCACTCAGTCTCAGCACTTTTCATCGATCGATCTCCGCGCGAATCACTTCGTCAAACGCAGTCTCCGCATTCTTATCGAAACCGACGAAGTGTTTGGCAAGCGTGCCATCTCGCTTGAAGACAAACGTCTGCGGAATAGTTGTGTCAGTTGCAAGCAGAAAATCCGTCAGCGCGCGGTCAGGAAAGCCGAGCGAATATTGAATCTGAAACTCTTTTGCAAAGTCCGCCACCTTGACTCGATCGTCCGGGCCGCCAACGTTTAATCCCACCACTACCAGCCCACGATCGCCATAACTACTTTGCAACTTGACCAGCAGCGGCACACTTTCGCGGCACGGCGCGCACCACGTTGCATAGAAATCGAGTACCAGGACTTTGCCTGCGTAGTCTCCAATTTTGTTGCGCCCCAAACTACCGTTTCCTGTTTCGGGTACCACCCAGCCCAAATCAGACACCGACGCTCCTTTTAACGGAGGCATCGGGTAGGTCGTACTGGGTGGGCCAGAGAGGGTCGGCGTGCTAGTCGACTTGTCTGCAGGCGCGTTTGTGCAGGCGGACAAGGCCGCAACGCAAATAATCACGACTAAAACAATGCAGGTTGTCTGTGATGAGCTCGACGAATAGGCTGACATTGAACATTCACTCTTGCGAGATGGAGCATTCTACACGAGCGGATCATCCCAGTGCAGTAGCCAGCAGCGACGGCTTGGTTGTTAGCGCTCAGCTATGAAGTCAGTACCGGCACGCGTTAGCGTCGGGTCAGAAGTGTGTGAGCCAGTCAGCCTGTCATCACAGAATGGCAAATATGCGAGTGTTGACCCGACGCTGCCGCGTGACGGTGCTGACTTCATTGGCCGCGGCCGCTATCAAAAAACTAAAAGCGCGGCACTCGGTGTGGAGTGCCGCGCTTCATTCGTCGAGGGCAGAACTGAGCTGACTAATTACCAGGAGCCGATGCAGCTTCCGCAGTTTGCACGGCGCGCGGATCAAAGGGTGTTGCCAGGTACTTCTTCGCGGTGAGCTGAGCGTTGTCGTAATTGATGCCTGACTGAACCGCCTTGTTGTATTCCGAGACCGCGCGATTCCGCTCGCCCTTC
>JBGTLE010000275.1:0-6335 GCA_041744295.1 Pyrinomonadaceae bacterium
TTACCTTTCAGGAGAAATGATGAACCCAAAGTCTGTCTTGAAGTATGCCTCTGATCAAGGGGCACAATTTGTCTCCGTACGATTTACCGACCTGCCGGGTTCCTGGCAACACCTTACTTTTCCCAGTGGCGAACTAGGCGAGGATACCTTCGAAGAAGGTTTCGGCTTCGATGCCTCATCAATTCGCGGGTGGGCCGCGATTCATGAATCTGACATGCTTCTGGTTCCGGACGCGTCGCGATACTGGATCGACCCCTTCGCCGAGCAACCAACCCGGTGCCTGATCGGAAATGCGGTGGATCCTATCACCAAAGAGGGTTACGCATTTGATCCCCGCTCGGTAGCAGTTCGTGCCGAAAACTACTTAAGGTTTACCGGTCTGGCAGACATAGCCTACTTCGGACCTGAGGCCGAGTTTTTCGTTTTTGATTCGGTGAAGTTTAATAACGAGCCCCACTCCGCGGGCTTTGCGATTGACTCTGACGAAGCCCACTGGAACAGCGGGCGGGATGCGAACGAGTTTTCGGGATCGAATCTCGGTTACCGCATTCGGGCCAAGGAAGGCTATGTGCCGGTCCCACCCACTGATTCTCTCAGCGATCTGCGCTCAGAAATCTCATTGACGCTGGCCAAGTGTGGAATAAATGTCGAGTGTCATCACCACGAAGTTGCGACCGCCGGCCAGTGTGAAATCGACTTCCGTTATTCAACGATGCTGGGAACGGCCGACAATCTTCAAATGTTCAAATATGTAGTTCGCAATACAGCATACCAGTATGGCAAGGCCGCCACTTTTATGCCTAAACCACTCTACGGCGACAACGGTTCGGGCATGCACTGTCACCAGTCTTTATGGAAGGGCGATAAGCCTTTGTTCGCGGGCGATGGATATGCCGGACTCTCGGAGATGGCCCTTTACTACATCGGAGGACTCTTAAAACACGCAGCTGCTGTGGTGGCGTTTGCCGCTCCAACCACGAACAGCTATAAGCGCCTGGTCCCCGGTTTTGAAGCTCCGGTGAATCTCGCGTACTCAGCGCGCAATCGGTCGGCCGCGATCCGCATTCCAATGTTCTCTACCAAGCCCAAACTAAAACGGCTGGAATTTCGTCCGCCCGATCCCTCATGCAATGCCTATCTGGCATTTTCGGCCATGTTGCTTGCCGGTCTGGACGGAGTTCAGAACCGTATCGACCCGGGCGAGCCGTTGGAAAAGGACATCTACGATCTCTCGCCCGAAGAGCTCAAGGATGTACCAACGCTACCGGGCTCGCTTGATGACGCCCTTAAGGCACTCGAAGCCGACCACGATTTCCTGCTGAAAGGCGATGTCTTCAGTCCACAGCTGATCGAAAGGTGGATCACTTACAAACGAGAAAAAGAAATCCAGCCACTCAGAATGCGTCCGCATCCGCTCGAGTTTGGAATGTATTTCGATATCTAAAAGCTCCAACGTCCAAACTCCAATGTCCACCGTCTGAAGGCGGATGTTGGACATTGGACATTGGACATTGGACTTATGAGATTTCAACAACGGCCAGTCGAAGCGACGATAGTAAGCGATCAATACAGAACCCGGCGCGGCAGCGACCGGATACTAGCACTCAACTCGGCTCGAGTGCGCGATCTTTAATCAGAAGTCCGACGACTTCGTTGACCTTGAGTCTAGCATCCGGTCGCTACCGCTCCCGGTTCTGTAGTTGCTTCTTGCGCTGCTTCCGTTGCACTTCCAAGTTGAATCCGCTAATGAGAAATGAGGAATGAAAATCGAAATCGATATTTTTCTCTCACTCATCGCTTATGTAAAAGTCGGACCAATGTTTCATTCCTAACCACGTCGTATCACCGCAAGATCGAATCTCTTGCTCGTTCGGGGTGTATAATCGAGTTGCTCGCAACTTGAGCTTCCAGACATCGCGGTTGAACTCATGGCCTTTTCTTCCACCACACTTCTTGGCCGCTACGAAATCCGCTCCCAGCTTGGCGCCGGTGGTATGGGCGAGGTCTATCTTGCTTGGGACTCGGAACTGGAACGCACCGTCGCTTTGAAGATGTTGCACGCGGATGTCGCTTCGGATCCGCAGCGGATGCGGCGATTCGTGCAGGAAGCTCGTGCCGCCTCGGCCTTGAATCATCCGAATATACTGACCATCTACGAAATCGGACAAGCCGATTCGACGCGCTTTATAGCTACTGAGTTCATCGACGGCGAAACACTTCGTCGGCACATCAAGAGCGACAAGCTGAAATCGAGTCAATTACTTGATGTCATTCTTCAAGTGGCCAGCGCCCTTGCTGCCGCACATGAAGCAGGAATCATCCATCGCGACATCAAACCGGAGAACATCATGCTTCGGCGGGATGGAATAGTTAAAGTGCTCGACTTTGGGTTGGCAAAGCTCACCGAGAATCAAGGCGCTGTTAACAGTCAAGCGCCAACCAAAACATTTTTCAAAACAGGGCCGGGTGTGGTGATGGGGACGGTCGCTTACATGTCGCCGGAGCAAGCCCGTGGGCTCACGGTTGATGCCAGGACAGACATCTGGAGCTTAGGTGTGGTGGTTTATGAGTTGATCGCCGGACGGATGCCGTTCGAGGGGGCAACAACTACTGACTTTATGGTTTCCATTCTCGAGCGCGAACCTCCGCCACTTTCGCATTTCGCGCCGGAAGCTCCCGCTGAATTGCAACGCATCGTCTCGAAAGCGCTACGCAAAGACTGTGAGGAACGCTACCAAACGGTCAAGGACTTGCTTCTCGATCTAAAAGATTTGAAGCAGGAGTTGGATTTTGCAGCCAAGTCGGAACGCTCCTCGTCGCCGGTTTTGAGCAAAGGGGCCAAGGACAGAGGGACTGGCGACCGGCCGGTGGCTACTGCCACTATGAAGCGAGTGATGATGTGGTTAGCTTCGGCGGTGCTGGTCGGGTTGTTTGTAAGCGCGGCGTATTACTTCTTGTCCAAACGCACAAAACAAACCGCTTCGCCAACCAGTCCTATGGCATCGCAGCAGCGACTGATTTCGACCTTTCCAGGTTCGCACACCGCCGCTAGCTTTTCGCCGGATGGAAAACGTATCGCGTTCATCAGCGAGTTGAAGGGCGTGTCCCAGGTATGGGTCAAAAGCTTAACGGAAGGCGATCCAATCCAGCTCACCTCTGACGAAGATCCCGCGAGCCGTCCACGTTGGTCGCCCGCCGGTGACGAGATCGTGTATGTGCGGCGGCCGCCGGGAAAGGCAAGCATTTATTCAGTATCTCTAGAGGGCGGAGCACCGCGCAAAATCATAGAAGGCGGGCGAAATCCGAATTGGTCTCGAGACGGCAAACGGTTGGTGTTTGAGCGCGACTACGATGTGTGGACGGCGAACCGAGACGGCAGTGATCAACGCCGAATTGACGGGGTGCCGCCGACCGATTTCCTGGCGTCCGACCGACTGCCAGCCTTTTCGCCGGACGGTTCTGCTATTGCCGTTTTTCACAACGAGAAAGGGCCAATAGGAGATTACTGGGTGGTTCCCGTTTCTGGCGGCGAAGCGCGGCGTCTGACCTTCGATGCAATTTTCGGCGGCGCTGCCGCGTGGACGCCTGACGGACAATTCATCATATTCCCTTCACAGCGCGCCGGAAGTATGACGTTGTGGAGAGTTGCGGTGGGCGGCGGGCAGCCCGAACCCGTGCTCATGAGCGCCGGGGAAGATACCGAACCGGAGATTTCCCCTGACGGACGCAAACTCATTTACACCAATACGCGCAATACTCACATCCTGACCCTCACAGATGCCGCGACGTTACAACCGCGTGAGCTCAAGGAATCCCGCGTGGACATGGTTAACCCTTCTTTCTCTCCTGATGGTAGCAAGATCGTGTTCTTCGGCGTCAACGAAGTAGGCGACATACACATTTACACGATCGGCGCTGACGGCAAAAATCTCGCGCAGGTGACGCGCGGAAAAAAGGAACGAAACATTCATCCGCATTGGTCGGCGGACGGTTCAATCATCTATTTCTATCAGTTTCACCCAACCGTTTCGTTCCGCCAGATTTCCGCTCAGGGTGGCGAGAGCGTCGCACTGGTGCAGGGATGGGAGTGGGGAACGCATAACGGAGCGCGTGTTGATCCGCAAGGGAGGCGTATCATCTACTCGAAGATGGATAAGGGCTTTTCCGCCGCCACGATGATCCGCGACATTGCCACCGGAACGGAGACTGCCTTTAGTTTACCGCTTAGGCACATGCGTTGGTCCCATGATGGTCAGTTTATCGTCGGTACTGAGTTGCCGGGAAGGAATCGGCAGCTCGCCGAAATCAGTGTCTGTGCGGTTGAGGGCGACTCGTGCCGTAAAGTGACCAAGGGCTATCTTCCGCATTGGTCACATGATGACGCGCGCATCTATTTTTCCCAGTTCTCTGATTTTGATGGGGAATCACTGTGGGTAGTATCGCGCGACGGCGGAGATGAAAGGAAGATCACGGATTTGCGTCCGATGCATCCGATCGGTAATTTCTTCGATGTTTCGCCGCAAGGTCAAATCGCATGGATGCAGTACCGGCGCACCAAGAACGAACTCTGGCTAGCGGACCTATCTCGCCCGTATTTAGAGCCGTAAGATGTATTACGAAGAACTCCATACGATTAAAGGGCAGCCGCTGGCTGAAGGTTATCATCCGCTCCCTGGGTATCGGGAACGAATCCAGGCATGAAGCCGGATAACTCTGTGCAAGTTTTTGACGAGAGAGTTGAATCGCTGCTTCGTGATTTACCTGATCAGCAAGGCGCCCGTCTGTTCCTTGAACGGCTCCAAAGGGAAAACCCGCGCGCTCATAAAATTTTGAGTCGCGAGCTGGGTTTACTCTCGGACGTCTTGACCCTCGCTGCCTGGAGCCCACTGCTGGCCACCACGCTGGAACAGAACCCCGACTACATCACCTGGCTGACGCGCGAGCGCACCAACCCTCGCGTCAGAACTCGCGACGAGCTGAAAGAATCGCTTGCGCGTTTCGCCATGACAAATTCTTCGCTGAGCCCGCAGGTATTGCTGGCGCGCTTTCGCCGGCGCGAGCTGCTGCGCACTTATCTGCACGATATCCGCCGCACCCACACATTGGTTGAAACTACGGAGGAGTTATCAAACCTGGCTGATGCGATTCTGGATTATGCTTTGAGTCTCGCGCACCAGGACCTTGATAACCGGTACGGATCCCCACAGCGCACGGACGACCACGGGCGCAGCGCCACCGCGGAGTTCTGCATTGTGGCGCTGGGAAAACTTGGCTCCTACGAACTCAACTACGCTTCCGACATAGATCTGGTGTTCATCTATTCTGACGAAGGGACAACGTCGGCAATAGGCGAACGCGGGGAGGTTAGTAATCGCGAGTATTTCATCAAGCTGGCGGAAACCATCGTCAAACTCGTGGGCCAGCCCTCTGGTGAAGGGGCTGCTTATCGGGTTGACCTGCGGCTGCGTCCTCATGGGCGAGATGGGGCGCTTGCCTGTTCTTTCAACGAAGCCACGCGTTACTACCGCGAAAACGCTCAGGCCTGGGAGCTGCAAACACTGATTCGCTCGCGCGCTGCAGCGGGTTCGGCACCACTGTTCTCTCGCTTTGCAAAAGATGTGCAGGAACAGGTTTTTCGCAAGGACGTTTCCGTCAAAGAAGCTCTTGCCAGTGTGCGCCTGGCAAAACAAAAGATAGACAAACACATCGAACGTAGTTCCGGCGGATTTAACGTCAAACTCAATCGCGGAGGAATACGCGAGATCGAGTTTATTGCGCAGGCGCTGCAGCTCGCTCACGGTGGAAATGATGAATGGCTGCGCGTTGCCCATACGCTGATCAGCCTCGGCCGGCTCGGTGAAAGAAATCTGATCACCGAACAGGAACGCACGGATTTATCCGACGCGTACATGTTCCTGCGCACTCTCGAACACCGGTTGCAGATGGAGCACGGACTACAGACGCATAGCGTTCCCGTCGCCACGGAGCAGAAGGCTTTGGTAGCCCGGCGGATGAAGTTCTCCGGTCGAACGGCAACTGAACAGCTGGGTCGCGCTTTGCAGTCGCATACATCCAAAGTAAGCAAAGCATATGAGCGGGTGTTTGGCAGACTGGAAACCGATTCAAAGGCTGAGTCCGCGCACAGTGAGACCCCCTCACCATCTGGGGAAGCAACTGGGGAAACCCCCTCGCATAGTGGGCGTGAACAGCCTGTCCATACAGACACGACTGCGGCGTATGCAGCTGCCTCCGTTTTTGCACGGCACCGGGTAAACGCGGCAGGTGAATCCCAGGCTTTGGATGTTCAATCGATCACGCTGATCTTGCAGAGAGAG
>JBGTLE010000276.1:0-5879 GCA_041744295.1 Pyrinomonadaceae bacterium
CCTGGCCGCGGATGAACACAGATAAGGCGGATCTGAACAAGATGAAAACGCGATCAGAATCCCGTTCTAAATAGTTTTCGATCTTTTCTGTTTTTTTTATCAGATCCGCGTTATCTGCGTTTATCCGCGGCTAACTCTCTGCTTCATGAGTGGCTGATTGCTCATTGAGATCTGTGTCCTGAGACTCTTTTCCGCTCCGCATTGTGCTCGGCTCTTTCGCCGTTAGTGCTCAGACACCAACCTCATGTAGATTGTAATCACGAATGGTTACTAAGATTTTGACTCTGGAAGAACTTCTTTCGGAGCGCAAACGCCTGCGCTCCGGCCAAAGGCAGTTGGTCTTTACCAACGGGGTTTTCGATTTGTTGCACGTCGGCCACGTACGCTACCTCGAACAAGCGCGCACGTTTGGTGATGCTTTGGTCGTGGCGCTGAACAGCGATCGCAGCGTCCGCGAACTCAAAGGCGACAGCCGCCCTTTGATTCCCGAGCACGAGCGTGCTGAAGTCCTTGCCGCGCTAAGAAGCGTCAGCTACGTCACAATTTTTGATGACGTTTCGCCACGATCACTGATCGCAACCCTGCTGCCAGACGTGCTCGTGAAGGGCGGCGACTACAATCTTGATGAAATCCATGGACGCGAAGAGGTAGAGGCGGCAGGCGGTAAAGTAGTTTCACTTCCTTTTGTTGCTGGCGCATCAACGAGCACAATCATCGAGAGAATGAAAGAGCGGCGGTAAGCGTAATGGGCGAGAGCACTACAATTCAGTCGACTTCAATATTGCAACAGAGTCTCGAACAGGTTCGTCAGACGCCGGAGTATCGGCAACTGTTAAACGAGATCCGCAGCGGCAATCGTGTGATCTCAATCAGCGGATTGATTATGGGTTCGTCGCGCGCGCTCGCTCTTGCCGCCTTGCAGCGTGACACAGGAAAGCTCTTCGCGATTGTCACTCAAGCCAATCGTGATCTCGAGCCCTGGGAACGCGATCTGCGATTTTGGTATTGCGCCCTTTCGGGAAAGACGGATTGCGATGAAGAGGTCCTGCTGCTCCCGGCGTCGGAAGGCGATCCTTACGCCGGTTCTTCTCCGCACGCTGAGACGCTTGAGAAACGCGCGCTAACTCTTTGGCGCCTGGCGCGACACCATCCCGCTCTCCTGCTGCTAACTTCCCGTGCCCTCGCTCGCAGAACGGTCGCGCCTGGCGAGATCTTAAAAGGCGGAGCTTTGCTGAAGCGTGATGAAGATCAATCGCCGGAGGAATTGCTCGAGAAATTGGTAGCGTCAGGCTACGTACGTCAGGATCCAGTGAGTGCCGTCGGTGAGTTTTCGATGCGTGGCGGAATTATCGACATCTGGTCACCCGGAACGCCCGCCCCAGTGCGCCTTGAATTCTTCGGCGACACGATAGATTCCATTCGCGAGTTCGATCCCGAAACGCAACTGTCCACCGAACAACTCAAAAGCATCGAGATCGCGCCGATGCGTGAACTCGCAGTGATGAGCGGCGATTTTAGTTTCTGGGCAGAAGCCGCGCGTGAGCGCTGGAGCGATCCTCGATACGCGCGCGCGCTTCGCGATCGCACGTCCTTTGCAGAGGAAGGCGAAACATTCCCCGGGTGGGAGTGGCTGATTCCGCTCGTCCTGAATGCAAACTCCACCATCTTTGATTATCTCAAGGACGCGGTGCTGGTGATCGATGAGCCGTCGGCAGTCGAGTCGTACCTGAGCGAGGTTTATCAAAGCCTCGCTGAACGCTTCGCGGAAACGAACGCCGCCGATGACATCGCGTTACCACCTCAGGAGATTTATCTAACTCCCGAAGAACTCCGAGCACGGCTGGCTGACCGCCAGCGCCTCGAGCTGCGAACCCTGGGCCGCGCCGCCGCTGAGACTGATCAAGCACTGGCGCTTGAAGCCGAAACCCCGAAGGTCCAGCTTGGCCGCAGCCGCGGTCCCCGCACGCCGCTGTTTCTTTTTCCCACAGCCGAGCAGGCGCCTGAGATCGATTTGCGCGCGCAGTCAGCCATGCGTTATCACGGGCGGCTTGCCGATCTGGCCGCTGACGTTCGCCGAGCGCTCGAACAAGCGAGCACGACTCTGTTCGTGATGCCAAGTCTCGGTGTGGCGGAACGCGTCGTCGAGATTCTCGACGAGTACGAAATCGCAGCCGAGCTCGCGTTGCACCGTGCCAACGGCGGGGCACTTGAGAAGGTGGCCCAGGTCATCGTCACGGTCGGCAGGCTCAGCGCCGGTTTTGAATTGCCCTCCGCCAGGCTGATTGTGCATATCGAGAACGATCTTTTCGACGATGCCGATGCCCAGGCCCTCGAGCGGCGTCGACCCGAGGTCCGCAAGACAGAGGGCAAACGCAAGCGCTCGAAAACCGCTGCTTTCCTCTCAGATTTTCGCGATCTCAAACCCGGTGATTTTGTCGTTCATGTCGATCACGGCATCGGGCGTTTTGGCGGGCTGCAAGTACTTGACCTCGGTCCCAGGACGGGGGAGTTCATGCTGCTCTTCTATGCCGATGAGTCGAAGCTCTTTGTGCCCGTCGAGCGACTCGATCTGGTCCAGCGCTATTCCAGTGCCGAGGGCCATCAGCCTCAACTCGATCGATTGGGGGGAATCGGCTGGCAGAAAACGAAGGCGAAGGCCAAGCGCGCCATGCGCGATATGGCCGACGAGCTTTTGCGTCTTTATGCCGAAAGAAAACTGGTGGGCGGCTACTCTTTTGCAGCGGACACGCCGTGGCAGCGCGAGTTTGAAGACGGCTTTGAATACGTGCTGACTCCGGACCAGGAGACCGCGATCGAAGATGTGAAGCACGACATGGAAGAGCCGACGCCGATGGACCGGCTGCTTTGCGGCGATGTTGGATATGGCAAGACCGAGGTCGCCATGCGCGCCGCGTTTAAGTCAGTGATGGAAGGCAAGCAGGCCGCAGTGCTGACGCCGACGACGGTGCTAGCCTATCAACACTACGACACTTTCCGATCGCGCTTTGCTCCGTTCCCGGTAAAAGTCGAATTGCTTTCACGCTTTCGCTCGACGAAGGAGCAGAAGGAAGTCGTCAAGCGTGTCGAAGCGGGCGAAGTGGACGTGATCATCGGCACCCATCGTTTGCTGTCGAAAGACGTCCGCTTCAAAGAACTCGGGCTGGTCGTCGTTGACGAAGAGCAACGGTTTGGCGTGGCCCATAAGGAACGCCTGAAGCAGATCAAGAAGAAGGTGGACGTGTTGACGCTTTCTGCGACGCCCATCCCACGCACTCTCAATATGTCGCTTTCCGGCCTCAGGGATATGTCGTTGATTGAAACGCCCCCGCGCGATCGGCTCGCGATTCAGACCCAGGTGGTGCAGTTTTCGGATATCGTTATCAAGTCGGCAATCGAGCTTGAGCTGGGCCGCGGCGGTCAGGTGTTCTTTATTCATAACCGCGTGGAAACGATCGAGACAATTGCCGCCCTGGTGCAGCGTATGGTTCCGCAGGCGCGGGTCGCGATGGGTCATGGCCAGATGAACGAGAAGGAGATGGAGAAAGTTATGCTCGATTTTATTGAGCATAAATACGACATTCTCGTTGCAACGACCATCATCGAGAATGGAATAGACATCCCACGTGCGAACACGATCATCATAAACCGCGCCGATCAGTATGGTCTTTCTCAGCTTTATCAGTTGCGCGGTCGTGTGGGGCGCTCGAATCGGAGGGCTTACGCTTATCTGCTGATTCCGGGTGAACTCGAACTGACGCCGATTGCCCGCCGTCGTTTGGCAGCCATTCGCGAGTTTTCTGACTTGGGGGCCGGCTTCAGAATTGCCGCCCTCGATCTGGAATTGCGAGGCGCTGGGAACTTGCTTGGGGGACAGCAATCCGGCCACATGGATGCGCTGGGGTTTGATCTCTACACCCAGATGCTGGAACGAACGGTGTCCGAGCTCCACGGCGAAGCGGTCGAAGATGAAACCAGTGTCTCGCTTAACCTGGGTGTCGATGTCGCCATTCCGGACGACTTCATCAATGATATGGGCCAGCGGTTGAGAACGTACAAACGGGTTTCCTCGGCCAGGGATGAAGAGACTCTGGCGATAATCCACACGGAAACGCGTGATCGCTTCGGACGCTTGCCTGAGTCAGTCGAACAGCTATTTGCCTACGCGCGGTTACGGCGTTTGGCTGAAGAAGTCGGGGTCATATCGATTGACCGTACGCCTGGCGGCTTAGCCATCAAATTCAGTGAAAAGGCCCGGATCTCGCTGGAAAAACTAGGAAGTTTTGTCGGTAGCAGAGATACAGCGACGTTCGCGCCAACCGGTGTTTTGCGATTGACGCTGGGCGACGACGAGAAGGATCAGATTCTGCAGGTAGCGTTTGACACATTGCGGGAACTTCGGGGCAGCGATTAGAATCCACCCCGCTGCCCAACAAAGCACTTTTTGCTCTAAGTTGAAGTTATGTACTTTGAGCTTTGTATAGTGCTTTGTTCTTCTTCTAATATATTGTGAAACTCAAAGTTCCACAGTGCCGAACAAAGCACAAAGCTCAAGTACAGTCCGATCAACTGACAACTGACATTTTTTTAGGAGTATTTTTTGTGAAATCAAAATTCTTATCTTTCGCGGCCTTCCTATTCGCCGTATCGCTGCTTGGCTTGCTACCGGCGGCATCGTTGGCCCAGGAGGGCGAGCTGCAGGTTGTTGACGAAGTTATCGCCCAGGTCAACGAGGACATCATCACGCTCTCGATGCTGCGGCGTCAGTCCAAAGAGCGAATTGAAACTCTAAAACAGAACGGAATGCCTGAACAGCAGGCCAAAGACGAGGTGAGCAAGAAACAGTTCGACCTGATTGCGACCTTGATCAACGAGCAGTTGCTGCTGCAAAAAGGCAAGGAGCTCGACCTGGCTGCTGAAATCGAAGCTGAAGTGAATCGACGCATGCTCGATGTTGCGAAAGAGCAGGGCATCACCACCATCGAAAAACTAGACGCGGCAATGCGGGAGAGTGGAATGGATCCTGTGGCCACTCGCCAGACTCTGCGCACCGAGCTGATGAAGCAGGCCGTGATTCAACAGGAAGTCGATCGCAGGATCTTTTTTGGTTTGACTCTCGACGAGTTGCAGAAATACTTCGAAGCGAACAAAGACAAATTCAAGAAGCCCGAGAACGTTACGCTGTCGGAAATATGGCTCAGCATGGCTGGCAAGCGCGAGCCCGACGTCAAAGCCCGAGCCATGGAGCTCGTCACGCAATTGCGCGCGGGCGCTGACTTTGGCGCGGTGGCGGCTGCGAATTCCGAGCGAGAAATAGGTGGGCAGCGGGTAGCGCCGGAGAACAAGGGTAAAGTTGGGACGTTTGAGGTTCCCAACCTGCGGACGGATATTGCCGATGCAGTCAAGAATCTTAAGGTGGGCGGAGTAAGCGATCCATTGCGAAGCGATTCGGGCTATCAGATACTTCGAGTTGATGAGCGAGTTTCTGGCGCCGTTACCGCGACTTTCAACGAGAACCAGGTGCGCGAAGCGATCACCATCGAACGCTCACCAAAGGAGCGCGAGGTTTACCTGCAGAACTTGAGAAACGACGCATACGTCAAAGTCTCAGAGAGCTATCGTGATTCCGTGATGCCATTGCTGAAATTGAACACTCCCGCAGCGGCGAAAGCAACTGGCTCAAAGGACGAGAAGAAACCGTAGGTCGGGAGTCGGGGACTCGGGGACTCGGGGACTCGGGGACGCCGGGGACGCCGGGGACGCCGGGGACACGGAGACGGCGGGGATTCTGTTTTCTGAGTTCTGTTTTCTGAATTCTGTTTTCTGAATTCTGTTTCCTGACATTCTGCTTTCCGTGCGCCTCGATCTATTCCTCAAAGCCA